>PCYG01000063.1:0-3147 GCA_002763025.1 Candidatus Woesearchaeota archaeon CG10_big_fil_rev_8_21_14_0_10_32_24
GGAATGTTTAACATTGGTACTTTCGTTTAGTCGGATAAAACAAAAAGAATTCAATTAAAACTGAATATAACATTGACTAAACGGCTCCGCTTCGCTACGACCAAAATTTTTTTAATGAATCTAAATGGGGGGAATCGGGTAAAAGAACTTCTTCTGAAAAAAATAATACTATAAAATGCCTATTTAAACTCTTCTTTATCTTTTAGCGTTAAATTTCCTGAATTAAATTCAACTATTTTATTCCAATTAATTTTTCCTTTTTTATCACAAAACTCTTTTATAAATTCTAAAGTAAATTTATTGATCAGTTCAGATTTTTTTCCATTAAAAGAGTTTGTTAATTGGTCTGCTTTATGACCTATTGGTTCAATTATGTCTGTATAAAAATCATCATCTCCACTCATTAGATACCAAAAATTTTGACCACAAACTTGTAAGATAATACCTCTTTTGAGAGTAGTTTTAGCTTTTCCATAACAAACTCCTAAAATCGGTTGAACTTGTTTTGTATGGGAGGATTGTTTCAATACTTTCATCGCATTTTCAAAATCAGATTTCAAAGATTTCCATTGACTACTATTGCCCCAATTCAATCCAGATTTAACACTTATTACATAATGAATGTTATCTTTTTCAAATTCTAAATCTAATCCTGCCGAAGACGATTTTGAGGCACCTTTAGTTTTTTTAGCCACATATATTGCCAAATCTTCTAAAAAATCACCAAATATTTTTTCTTCTGAAGAAGATAATTTTGCTTCAAGCAATCCTGAAACTAAATCTTGAGCAGTAATAAGATTTTTTGCTTTGAACATATATGGGTTCTTCTTTTTCAATAAATCTTTTAATTTAGTATTTTCTAAGTTTCTCAATCTACTTTCATGAAAAGTCTTAATATTATTCTCAACAAATTCTTTAATTTTTGTTTTATCTAATTGTACCATTATAATTTTCTCTAAATTTCATTAACTAAATGACTTTTTATTTCTTTTCCTACCACAAAAGCTAAATTTACCGGCACGGCATTACCAATTTGTTTATATTTTTGAATAGTTGTTCCTGAAAATTTCCAATTTTTTGGAAACTCTTGTATTGCTGCATATTCATTTACAGAAAGCGGTCTTAATTCTTCTGGATGACACATATCAGTTCCAGGTTGTTTTGGTGAAGTGCATAATGTTGGGGATGGTTTATCATAAGATAGCTTTCTAAAGAAACCAGTTTTTCCACCACCTAACTTTAATTTTTCCCCCATCGCTTCTTTTTGTAATTCAGGAGATAAATTTTTCCAATGACCTCCAGGAGGGATTAGTTTAAGATACTTTTTCCTTTTATACATATAAACCATACATTCTTCATTATCATTAACACTTTTAATCGCATTTCCAAGAGTCTTCCAATTTGGCAAACTGGTATCACTATTTGAATGAGTTTTCTTAGGTAGATTTATCTTTTTATTTTTCAAAGTTCCAAGAATAATGGTTCTTTCTCTTTTTTGAGGAACACCATAATCAGCAGAATTAATTATATCATTATTTACATTATAACCAATTTTTCTAAATTCTTCCATAAGCATATTTATAACTAAATTTGAATCTTTTGACCTTTCTTTTGGAGAAGATTTTGGTTTTGATTTATCAATTTGGATATAGCTAAATTGTTTAACATTTTCAAATAAAAATGTTTTCGGTTTTAATTCTCTAATAATTCTTAAATATTCAAAAATCATGTTACCTCTATCATCATTTAACGAACGCATTTTTCCTGCACTACTAAATGATTGACATGGTGGACCCCCAATAACTAAATCAATTTCTTCTCTTTTCAATTTTGTCAGATTTAGAATTTCTTCCCCAGATATATCCTTAATATCTTTGTTTAATACTATTGTATCTCTTGAATTTTGCTTTAATGTTTCGGCTGCTTTTGCATCAAACTCAATAGCAAGTTTCACATCAAACCCTGCTTTAGAAATACCAATATCTAAACCACCTGCTCCGCTAAATAAAGATATTGCGTTCAACCTCATTTTATGTAACTAAGATTAGATTATTTATAAACCTTACCCGCACTTGTCTAGTGGGTAGTGGGTCTGTTTTTTACGAACAAATAAGCTTAAAATTGATGTGACTAGTGGCTAAAATAAAATTTAAATAGCAACAATTTTAATTAATGGATTTTTTCTTTATATTCCGGATAAATATCAATCATCTCCTTTTGGAGTTGTTCATTTAACCTCTTTGAATCTTTAATTCCTCTCTTTGCGTGTCGTAAAAACTTAATCCAAAATGGAGTTAAAATTATTACAAAAATGATTATTACACTTATTGAATAAATCCCGAAACCCATAATAGCAAAAACAACAGAAAATGATGCTATCATCAGTGCTGTAACAGAAATCAACATACTTAAAAAAAACATAGACATATTCATCAAAGTATCTCTATTAGTTTGATCAAATTGAATCATGAATTGTTTATCTTACTTTGATCTTTTATTGATTCTTTGTTTAATTTCTACTTTTGTCAGACTATTCTTCACCTCTTGTTTTTCTTCTTTTTTCATTACAAAATTCAAGATGATTAAAACAACAATCAAAATTAAAAAGATAATTAATACATTATTATATAAAAAATACCATAAAATAATAGAAATGCCAGCAAATAAAAAGAAACAAGCTAACTTTTTCCATTTTTGATGATTGCTGAATTGAAAAAAATTGATTGATTTTACCCATAACGCTTCTCTATAAACTAATAAAAATATACTAGAAATCAGAAGTACAAATAAAAAAGAAGAAAACTGAAATTTTAGATCATTTCCTTTAAGAACTTCAAATATCTTTACTAATAAAATAATTAAAGTAACAACAATCCCTGCAAAAAAGCTTTGCTTTGCCGATAATGTTTCAACCATTATTATCTAATAATACTACACCATAATAAATTTTACTAAAAAAACCTGATTCCCCCCTGTCCTACGGACTTTTATTCTGCTACGCAGTTATTGATTAAACGATTCATTAAAAAAACTACAGTACCAACTACATTCCCGGCAAATAAAAAACTCCGCTCACCATCAAAGGTTCGCTACGTATAACAAGTTTTATGCGGGTGCGTTACTCGGGGCATCAAAGCCCCTGCGTTA
>PCYG01000063.1:3170-8223 GCA_002763025.1 Candidatus Woesearchaeota archaeon CG10_big_fil_rev_8_21_14_0_10_32_24
GGGAGACTCCAATATTTGGAAACGTGGTTAATGTAATTTTGTTTAAATGTGGTTGATCTAATTTGCGCATTTCAGGTAATACTTGTCGCAACCATTTAAGTGCATGAGGTGCACAGCGTGTACCAATCATATCTTCAATCTCTTGGAAGGTGTGTGCACCACCTTGATATTGCCTATCTTCTAAGAGGGAACAAATGGAATCAACTGCACCTAATTCCATATCGTTATTTGTTGCTTTTGGATTTAGTTTATCCCACATTTGATGGTGGTATTGTTGCTGATGTAATGCAATAGATTTCCAAATGTCATCCTTATATATTTCTTCACCATTGTGTGCATATTGTAATGAAAGTCCCTTTATGATATCCCATTCAAATTTATTTCCTATACCCATAATATCATGCGGACGTTGTGGTGTATTATTTCCAATTTGTAATCTTTGTAAGAAATATTCAATATGAAACACATGTTGCACTGTACTAAGAAGCCATTGGTCTATTTCACATTGTAGAGGAAGTCTAGTCATCGGAGATGTGAGGATGTGGGTTATTTTATAAATTTTGTTGGGAAAATTTTATGATGTTTTAATAGTCAAGGAAAACTGACACCACCAATGAATACAATGGTGGAAAAAGAAGATTTTAAGAAATATGGACTGATCGGGACTTTCAAATTAAGGATTTCTAGTCTTCCTAAGGATATTTGAACCCGAAAACTCGCTGCGGCCAGCGGCACGTGATACCAGATTTCACCATCAGCCCATGTTGATTGTTTGCGAATGGGTTCATACCCCGCTGCTTGCAGCGACTAATTAAGAGCAAACACGAAAAACCCAATATTAACTTAAACATACCCCACAGCTTGCTGTGGTTGGGTTTTTGATTGTTGAGAAAAAATGTATTATATAAATTAATCTATTTTTGGTAATACTTTAGCAAAATGAAGCAGAGATAGCACCGACTCACTTTTCTGCTGGCGGGATTACATTGCGGGCACCCCGTAAGGGGCTTTCTCCATCCGCAAAGAAATGTTAGAGTCAATAAACGTTCATAAATTGGTGCTTTCTCTGCTTCAGAACACTAAAGTATTACTATTTTTGTGGACCTGTAGAAACCATCAAAAACACAACATTTTTTATAATTTCTATTTTTGTCTTTCGTAAGCCAGGTCTCTAATTTGACGTAGATAATCCGCTCCTTCTTCATTAATTGTTAATGTAGATTGACCAAAATTCAAATCATACCAGGGTTCAGGTAAATCTAATTCTTTGAATAATTGGCGCATAGATCGTGAGATTTCTATTAAAATGTCTCGGCCTCTTGCACTCTTACTTTTTCCAATGTTCCAATGTTCATGATCACTTACAGAAACAGAACCATTCTCAATTAAGGAATCTAATCGCCCTCTTACGGAATCCACATTTTTATGTAAAAACCGATAACTTACAAGAGAGACGTTTGAAATGTCAAGATCATCTGTTTTTATTTCTTCTTCGGTTGTTAATTCCCTTCCATATAATTTTCTTTTTAATTCTAAAAGATGTTCTAAATGTGCATATGTTGCAATATTTTCTTCGAGGTTTAAATCAGTTCTATTTTGATTTTTAACAGCTCTTTGTACCAATTGAACTGTTGTGATATATTTTGTAAATTTCGAATCTAACATATATTGTAAAATCTCTGGATTCTCTGCAATAATTTCTGTATAAATATCTCCAAATGTTGTTTTTAATTCATGTTGAATATGGTGAATCGTTTCTAATTGAACTTGAGAGGCATAATAATCTGCGATTTTCTTGTCTAAACCTAGCGCGTTCATCATGTATTCACGACAATCTTCTGTTTGATTAATTTCTTCTTTTGGTTTTTTTAATTCTTTTCTAATCTGTGGAATTTCTGTCGTGATTGTTCGTTTGATTGGTTTTTCAGTTCTTTTTAAAATATCAATTAAAGTTTTTGCTTGTTTTCGAGGAATTAATTGTTGATTTCGTAATGTAGAAATAAAAGGAACCATTACATCAGATATAATTGTAGGGTGATATTCTGCAATATTAATCCATTGATTTACTAAACGAGTTTCTACTTCTTTTTTTTCTTCTGTTGTCAACGCATCAGAAGTATATTGATAAAGTGATACGGTAAGATTTCTGATATTATCTTTAAATATTTCATGATTGACCCTTTTAGTTGCGGCATCCATGAAATCTTCTTCACTGGGAGAATATGTGTTTTGAACAACTATTGTTGCTGGAATAAAACCCAAGAGTAATCCTCGTTCAAATTTGAAATTGATTTGTGGTTTCAAACCATTTGTGGGATTTCTTTTTAATTTTCTTATTTCTTGATCTATTAGACTATCAAGTGTTTCTTCTTGTTGTTCAATCTGTTCATCATAATCTTGCAAAAATACCATTTTAATTGAAATAGTGGTCTTATTTAAAAAAAAGATGGTTCTTTTTTGAAAAAATTAATAAACTGAAGAATTATAGTATTATTATGAAAGATGTTATTAAAAAAAGTATTCTTCATAATATCAATAAAGCTATCCTTATTTTAGAACGAAAAAAACAGATGGATGTGGAAGCAATGAAAAAGCTTTCAGACCAAGCTATTGAAGATGTTGCTTTATATAAAGACTTAGATGTTGTTTCTATGAGTGTTTTATTTTATTCAATCTATAAAGTGGTGGACTGTCTTGATGAAGAATCGTTTGATTACCTTATTAATGGTATGGATGCTGCGAGGGTAGCTCTTCAAAAGAATAATTTTGGGATGTATAACAAATCTATTAAAAATATGTTTACGACGGTTCGTGGATGTAATGCAAAGGTAAAGGAACATTTTCAAGATGTGATGGATGCTGCGCGTATTAAAAAAGGTGCAGTTCTTCTTCAAAAAGGATTATCGTTAGGTCAAGCAGCAGGTTTGATGGGTTTATCAAATTGGGATTTACAAGAGTATGCAGGGAGAACTATTATTTTAGGAGCTCATACAGAAAAAATTCAAGCACGGACACGATTAGAAACAGCATTGAGGATATTTGGTGTATAAATGGAAAAAAATAAAAATTCATTTAAGGATATGAAGGTCATTTTTTTTGATGCAGGGCCCATCATCTCTCTTGTAATGAGCCGTATGTGGTGGATTCTTCCAAAATTGAAAGAAAAATTCGGAGGAAAATTCTATATTACCCCTGCGGTCCACTTTGAGTTAATTGATCGTCCATTGCAAACAAAACGTTTTGCATTTGAAGCATTACAAGTGATGAAATTAATTCGTGAAGGTACATTAGAGGTTTATGATAATGTTCCTGAAAAAAAAGTAAAAGAATTGATTAGAATTGCGAATAGTACATTTAAAATTAAAAATAAATCAATGGATATTATTCAAGAAGGAGAAATGCAATCAGTGGCATCTGCTTTAGAATTAAATGCTCCTGTTGTTATGGATGAACGGACATTACGTTTATTTATTGAAAATGGGAAAGAAATGACGAGTCTTTTAGAACATCGTTTTCATAATACAATTACAGCTGATAATGTTAAGGTGAATTTGTTTGCACAGATGTTACAAGATGTGACTATTATCAGGTCTATTGAATTAGTCTCAATTGCCTATAAAATTGGACTTATGAATTTATATATTCCTGCAAAAAAAAATGGGCGAAGTTTGTTAATCGATTCTATATTGTGGGCAGTTAAATTTAATGGGTGTGCTGTTACGGAACACGAAATAGAAGAAATTAAGGGTGTATTATTGGAGTGATATTAAATTTTGTTCTATATGAATACAATCAAACTCAGTTTATAACTTAATCCTTATTTGCGTACATATTTAGTTTGTTTGCACGCCACGATTATTTTTTGCGAAAAGTTGCAAAAAATGTGCCTCCATTGGCAAAACAACTAAATACGTACTTATTAGTCAGCGACATAAATAAAACATAATTTCGCACTATGCACGCCGCGTAGATTTTTGTCTACTTTATTATCTTAATTAGACAAAATGCGACTCCTTTGGCAATAGTGCGAAATTATGCAAAACTTTTGTCGCTGACTATATTTGCGATAATTATTTATATGAGATTTTCTTAATTGATAAAATGGGTAAGAAATGTGTTGAATGTGGCGAAGAAGCAAAATACAAAATTAAAGATTCTTCTGAATATTATTGTGGGGAATGTGCCGAAGAACATTTTGGTGATTTAGATCTTCTTGTGGTTTTAGAAGATGAAGCCCAAAAACTAAAAGATTATGTAAATAAAAAACTTGCCCCTCAAGAAGAGGAAGAGTTCGATCAAGATTGAATAAAATTTAATATCGCATTACAACTGAAACTTTCTTAACTTTCTTTAGATATAATCCAATTAATAATCCAGAAATCATTCCCCCTAAATGTGCGATGTTTGCAACACCCCCCATGCCGTAACCAAATAATCCTAACGTATCAAGGATGAACCATAAGATCCCTGCAATCCATAAGGGCATCGGGATAAAGAAGAACAATAATAACTTCATTCTTGGAATTAAAATAATCATCACACCTAATATTCCCATGATTGCACCGGATGCACCTAGTCCTGTAAATGTTTGTCCTAATAGAAGGTGGTAACTATTTGCAACAATTGCTGCAATTAAACCAGTTCCTAAATATATTTGTAAGAATTTTTTTGGACCTACAACTTGTTGTACTAATGGACCAAAAATAAAAAGTGCATACATATTAAAAAAAAGATGGCTTAATGAATTTTGATTATGTAAAAACATATGTGTTAATAATCTCCATGGTTCAGTTAAGAAATGTTGAGAAGATAGCATTAAAGAATTTGTAAAACTATTTCCAATAATGAATTCTAATGCAAAGAAAATTAAATTGATTACAATTAACGGACGGATGACATCTTCATCTAACATTTGCTTGAAATTCATTATTTCTTTTTTTTTGTTGTACTATATAAATTTTGTTAAGAATGTTGCCTAAAAGTCAAGAATTACGGGTCTGATTTAAAGCTCCGTGATAGCATGTCAAAATAGAAAAGTATAAGTTACCTCAAT
>PCYG01000045.1:0-5167 GCA_002763025.1 Candidatus Woesearchaeota archaeon CG10_big_fil_rev_8_21_14_0_10_32_24
GGTCTATGATACTATAAATATTAAAGAAATGTTTGGTCTTTTTCTTTGCAACCCACATCCTGGCAGAATATTCTAACACAAAAATACTTACTAACACCAATTCGGAAATATGAAGGAATTTTTGTGTTGCTTCTGAAATATTATGGGTTTCGATAACAAATAAAACAATAGCAAGAAAGTTCAATAAAAATAAAGTACCTTCTATTCTTCTTCCATGAATAGAACCATAATTATCTAAATGTAAATGAAAATAACTTTGAACCTTAGCCAAAAATGCAATTTCTATTTTATCTTCTTCCGAGAATTTAGCTTTCCGATTTGGTATTTTATGTTTTACCATTATTTCCTCTTTTTAAGATTTGGTTTTGTTCCTTTTTTAAGATGTGTTTTCCATTCACGTTTTGCCAAATGGTGTTTTGAATCAAATTGAGAAAATAATCGTGATTTTGTTATTACTCTAATTGAACGTACTCCTAACCGTATAAACTTTGTAAATTTTTCTGTTCGTGTAGCTACTTGAATACCTTTTCGTGCTTCTAAACTTTCATGTAAAATTGCTTGAACTACAGTTAATTTAGACCCAGTAGCTACAACCTTAAATAATTTTGTTAAAAGAGTAAAAGCCAAAGCTATTGGGAAAACTGCAATAATATCTAACCAATAATTCTTAAAGAAGAATTTTACAGATTTTGCCTTAATTGCAAGGAATGTTAAGTCAACAACAAATACAGCAATTACAAAATAATCTAAAAGAAGTAATAATAAATGGTATTGCTCTGCAAAATGTTCAAAATAAGGAATTAATTCCATGATAATAACAAATAATAATATCAAAATTGCGGGTGTAATTAATCTGGTATTATAATGCTCAACTTTTTCCCAAAAGCCATAAAGTTCATGAACTTTGGGAATTGATTTAATTTTAGAATTTTTTTTAGAGGTAGGACTTTTATTCATAGCTTTTCGTTTGGCCATTTTATTTTCTATTTTTTTGACTTTTCGCAAGCTCGTTAATATTTTCTAAATCTGCAATGATATCAGAAGCAATAAAGGAATATCCTTTCTTTTTCTTGAGAAGCATGTCACCAACTAAACCATTAAGATATGCTGCTGCAACTGCACTTTTGAATAAGTCTTGTGATTTAGCTAAAAATCCAACTGCCAGACCTGCAAGAACGTCTCCTGTTCCTCCTTTGGTCATACCTTGGTTTCCTGTCCTATTGTATGAAATTTTATTTCGTGAGATAATAATATCGGTTGGACCTTTTAAAAGAAGAACATTATTATTTTGTAAAAAATATCTTAAGTTCCCTTGTAGAATTTCTGCTTTTTCTTTAGGAGCCGATTCTCGTAATTTAGGAATTAAAAAATCTTTTCCACTATTTGCAAGCATCATTTCTAATTCTGTTTCATGAGGAGTAATGATTGAATTTTGAAAATCTTTAAAGCCCATTGATTTCAAAGCATCTGCATCTACCACTTTTGGCCATTGACATTTTTTAATAAAATATTGTGCGAATTTATCTCCTTTCCTCGTCATCCCATTTCCAAGAAGCACAGCGTCAAAATGTTCCACTAACCTTACCATATCTTTTGCTTGTTTAACAGTATAAATATTTCCTTTAATTTTTTTTGTGATTAAATCTGGTGCATACCTGTTTACTGTCCAAGCTACTTTTTCTTGTGCTGCAATGGTTACAATATCGCATCCTGCTCTTAAAGCTCCTAAACCTGCTAAAGTCAATGCACCAACAAAATCCTCAGAACCACCTATAATTAAAGCCCTTCCATTTTCACCCTTATGTGAGTTCTTCTTACGGTCCATTAACTTTTTTACGTAGTTTAAATTCATTGTGTGGAATAAAGTTGTTTATTTATAAACTGAAATAACATTTTAAAGGTTTAAATAGTTTTATTGTAATTCTCAAGTAAGAAATACCATTTTTTAGCCCGTTTATTTAAATGAAATTTTGAAAAATATGTATTTAAGCTTACAAAAATCTTTTAAAGGGCGGTTGTTATTAAGAATTTTACGGGCCTGTAGCTCAGTCTGGTTAGAGCGCTGTTTCATCATGAAGCGTAAGTCTTATATGACTGCTCTTGATTCAAGTATTTACATCAAGGGTAGCTAAGCCAGCCAGAGGTCGGGGGTTCAAATCTCCTCAGGCCCACTTTATTTTTTTTCTGAATTTTGAAATATACTGAACGAAAAGTATTTTTGTGAACTTTTCGTTGGTATATACAAACGCTAAATGAATTAAGTTCCAAATTTCATTTAGCGTTGAGTATATTATTATAACCAATCATTTCAAGCCATTTTTTAACTCTTTTAAACCCATGAATTGAAATGGTATGAGACATGTAAGTCTTCCCATTTCTTTTATCAAGTCTTTTTATATCAAGAAGAATAGAATTCTCAATACCTAATCTAATAAAGAGTTTTTGAATATCTATAATTAAAGTTCTACTTGCAAAATCACCCTGTAAACTTGGATAAGGGCCATTATTTCGTTGACGAATTACTAAACTAAAATCTGTATCAATTAAACCTCTTAAAAAACCAGCAATTACGTCCTTATGGTTTGAACCCATAATAATATCAGGGACACCAATATTTTTCTTTGTACCTATAGGAAATCCAATCATTTTTGTATAAAAATTTGCGAGAGCAAAAGAGTAAAGTCTAAGTCTTAATTCATTACCATTATTCCTTAATGCTCCTTCTTGAATATTATATAACTTCCTCTTAAGATTCATTGTGTGATTCAATATGACCCCTTTCATTAATATGACCAGAGTAAAGAAATTCAAAAGTTTTGCAGCTTCCTGCTCTATATAGAGATCCATCACCTAAATGAATCCCAATATCTTCAGCTAACTCCGGTGTTAATGTGTTTGGGATTTTAATTGTTTGCGAATGGGTTCATACCCCGCTGCTTGCAGCGACTAATTGAGAGCAAACACCAAAAACACAATATTAACTTAAACATACCCCTCAGCTTGCTGTGGTTGGGTTTTTAATTCCTTTTTCTAAATCTTTTCTACTAAAAAGAACTTCCGACAAATCTAATTTTTCATTTTCACTAGAACTTAATAGAAAAATTAGTTTATAAGTTCTACGCACATCTGCCTAGTTGTCGAGTGGTTTATAAAACAACCTTTAAGAGTTGAGAATTATCAAGAATTAAAGCATCTCCCACCATTCAAGAAAAATGAAAATCTCGGGAGGGGTATATTTTTTTACAAAACTTTTAATAGCAACACTGCTTTTTATATGACATGTATGAAGTCGGGAAATGGGTTGGACATGGATATTATGCTGATTTCTTTCGGATTAGAAATGATCCTACTCTTGGAGTCAAAATAGATATCAGAGGAAAAAAAGCCTTGAAAGAAGAATATGGAAAATCATTGATTTTAGAAGAACTTGGCGTTCCTGTTCCGCATTGTCGTGGTGTAAAATCGGTCTTGTTCCCTTCTTACTTTAATCAAACAATAGAAAAACAAAATCCTCCAGAACTTTCATTAAGACAAAAAAATAAATTAAAGGATCTTGCTGGAGAAATTTATTCTGGCCTCATTATGGAAATTATAGAACAAGATATCAAACTTGTAAGTGGTAAGCGTATAACATATTATTTTGAGAAAGAAGTGAAAAGGGTTAAAGCGTTAGGAATTATTCCAGGTAGGGATGCTGATATGAATGTTCTTTGGAGTCAAAAAAATGCAAAAATTTATTTTATTGATTTTGAAAGATGGATTATTCCTAAAGAATTATATCCTGGACCTTTCAAAAAATTAAGAAGATGGTTATTTGGAAAGTAATAATCGTACTTTAGAATCCCAACGAATTGAATTTAATTTTTTCAAATCATGAGTTAATGTTATTTGATCTTTTTTAATATCGTCAGAAAAATATTTCCATTGGAATTCAATCATTTTGTGAACAATATCAACCAAGGTCAATGGCATATTTTTTTTAGAAGGTTCTTCTCCAACAAAGGTTTGTTTCCAATTAATCCCATTTGTAGTGGTTAATAGTGCTTGAGCCTCATCACATTCTGAAAATTTAGAAGTATCATTTACTTCAACAATGACCCACTCATATTCAAATTTTGTTAAAGCTAAAAGAGAATAAATCCCTATTTTTTGCCTCATCAAATCTGATTTTCCTCCCCACGTATGACTTGGATCATATGCAAAAGAGATATTTTCAAAACCAATTTTTTTCTTTAGAATATTGACAGCATCAATATTGTTTAGATTTCTTGCATCCTGATGTTGATTTTTTTCTTCATGAATCTTTTGAATGAAAGAATTGTAACTATGATGATTTCCTATAACAATTGGACGCTTTTGTCCACGCATACAATAAATTACTTCACGATTATGAATCAGTCGTTGAATGGATCCTAACACTTCTATTGGATCAACACCATGCTGAGGATTTTTTAAAACAACCCCAAATTTTGATTTCCCCACTAAAGATAATAAGGAAAAATTTTGAGAATTCCTAGAACCAATTTGAAGATAATCACGAGCTGGGTTAAGATATTTTTCAAAAAGAGGGAAATCTTTTTCAGACATGATTTCAGCAACAAGAGGAAGATTATATCTTTCAGCAGCTTTAGCTAAAAATTTCAACCCATCTTCTTTGAGACCTTCAAAAACTGGGTTCTTCCCCTCCTTAGATTCCTTAAAAAGAAGAGTTCTTGGTTTCCATGCACCACCGCGCATTTTAAGTTCAATGCCATATGGTTTTGCAATATCACGAATTAAGCTAATTTTAAAAGCCATATCCATTATTTGCTTTTCTGATTCTACGGCACATGGACCTGCTACAATTACCTTATTAAAATTGAATTTCATTTTAAATATTAAAAAAAATTTATGTTAAGATTCCATTACCGCAATCAGATACGAGGATTTGGAATATTATTTCAATATTCCATAACCGATTAATCTAAATCTATCTCCTATTCTTCTAGAAATTGTAATCCTATCACCTAGATTCGCACAAATTGGTTTTTTTAGGATACATGTTGTATTTTTCTTAGAAGGATCTAATACAATCCCAACAGTTGCTGCGGAGTTTACATTCAACATCAACGCTTCTTTCTTTGCAAGAGGTTTTACTTCATCTTCATCTTTTGTCCCTACAACTCGT
>PCYG01000045.1:5230-9277 GCA_002763025.1 Candidatus Woesearchaeota archaeon CG10_big_fil_rev_8_21_14_0_10_32_24
CACCTGAAAATATTTGCGTGATTTTTGTTTTAACTGGTTTCCAAATTTTTTGGTTTCGTTCTTCAACCATAAATCCGGGACTAATTTCAATTTCATCTCCTACTTTGAAAATTCCTTGTTTCACAGTACCTCCTAAAACACCACCAATAAGATCCTTCGGTTTCATACCGGGTTTATTAATATCAAAAGAACGTGCAACAAGCATCAATGGTTTTGCTTTCAAATCTTGTTTAGGATTAATCATATATTTTTGGATTGCTTTTATTAAAACATCAATATTTACATTTGCTCTTGCTGAAAGAGGGATAATTGGTGCATCTTTATAATCGGTATTTGAAAGAAATTCTTTAATTTGTTTATAATTCTTAATTGCTTCTTCTGTCGTTGTTAAATCAATCTTGTTTTGTACAACAATCACATTTTTCATACCTGAGATTTGTAACGCCATTAAATGTTCTTTTGTTTGTGGTTGTGGACATTTTTCGTTTGCAGCCACAAGAAGTAATGCACCATCAACAATTGCGGCTCCAGAAAGCATTGTTGCCATCAGAGACTCGTGCCCAGGCGCATCCACTAATGAAATTTTTCGTTGTAACGTTGTGTGAGAATTACATTTAATACATTTTTCTTTTGTCGTATAAAAATCACATTTATTACATTTGTAAATGGAAACATCGGCATAACCTAACCTAATTGTAATTCCACGTTTAAGTTCTTCAGAATGTGTATCCGTCCATTTTCCAGAAAGACGTTCAGTTAACGTTGTTTTCCCATGATCTACATGACCAACTAAGGCTAGATTAAATTCAGGTTGAACATTTTTTTCTACGGTTTTTGATGATTTCCCTGTTGATTTTTCTGTTTTATCAATGGTTTTATCTACTGATTTCCCTGTTGATTTCGCTGGTTTTACTACTTTTTTAGCCATATTAGCTTAGAACTGTAGGTTATTTATAAAGGTTTAGGGCAGGAATAAGAAGAAAGAAAGAGGAAAGAAGATTTATTTCTTGCTGAGTTCAATACCCCGAGACTTGTATCAGTTATTGAATAAAGCAAGATTAAAAATACCCTAGCTTGCGAGGGAATATTTTTATTTCTTCCCCCTTGTAACTTTCTTTTTCAACTTACTGAATCTAGATTCCTTCTTTGGTTTAGAAGCTTTCTTTGTAGCTGCTTTGACGTTCTTTGTTACAAGATTCTTGACTCGCTTCACTCTACTTTTAACAACCTTCTTCGCAACATTTACTTCTTTTTTGCTTGCGAATCCTGATTTTACAATTGCGGAAGAAAGATGTTTGTCTATTGCTTTTAATACATCTTTACTTGCTTGTTCAGAGGTTTTTACTAATTCCCGTGCAAGTGCTAAACTTTCTTTATCATCTAAGTTCAAAAAAATTTTCATTTGTGTCGCAAATTTCTTTGCTTGTTCTAAACTTAACAATCCTAACCCATACCCTTTTTTCAAAACCTTTTTTGCATTTTCCATATTATTACCTCTTTTTTAGATGGAGTACGAAATTTTATACTGAAAAGTCACAGACAACCGTAACCTATTTGTGTTAAAAAATTCTCGCCATCTCTTTTTTTTTATTTATGATTACAATAAATAGTGTTGCTATTATCCCAATCACAAAAATAATTCCACTAAGGGGAAATCCAAAAATATCTTTGCGACCTTCAAGATAAAATAAAAATATTGCTAATCCAAACAAAGATATTAGAAGAAGAATTTCATTTCTTCTTCTATTATTGGATTCAAGTTGTTCTTCAATCTTTTTCAAATGTGCAATTTCTTGAGAATTATCAGGAGGTGTTTCTAAACGTTTTATGATTTTTGAAATGTGTTCAGGAAGTTCTAGTAACAAATTTTTCTGTGCAATGAAACTATCTTTCAACTTCTTTGCCATAAGAGTAGGAGAATAATTAGTCTTTAAGTAAATATCGGCAAATTCCTTTAATCTTTCTGCAACTTTAAATTTAGGATCTAATTTCATACCAAGTCCTTCTGCTTGATACACTGCTTTTGCCATTAAGACATGTGAAGGATCAAAAATAACACCATAACGTGCTCCCAGTGAAATGATTTCATAGAATCCTTTTCCCAAACCTTTCTGCGCAATATCATTCATATAGACATCATGTAAAATTGGAAGTGCTTCTTTTTTAAATTCCTCCAAATTAGCATACGAGGTATCACGTGCAAGAGAAATCATAATCTCTAAACTTTTATTTGAATCTCCTTCATGGATAGAATGTATAAATTTAATTATTTTATTTCTATCGGAAGATGAAAGTTCCCCTACAATTCCGTAATCCAAATAAACTAATTTTCCATTTTTCTGAACAAAAATATTTGCGGGATGTGGATCTGCATGAAAGAAGCCATGAATCAATGATTGTTCTAAGATTGTTAAAAAATAATTTTTAGCAAGAGTTTTACGATTAATTTTTAATTTATTAAATGCAGAGATATTATCTAATTTAATTCCTTCAATATATTCCATAACAAGTACTTTTTGTGAACAATAAGAATCATAAATTTTGGGGATGTACACTTTTTTATTATCTTTTAATTCTTCTCTTAAACGTTGAGCATTTTGTTTTTCTATAATGAAATTCAATTCTTTACGCGTCCATAATGCAAATTCTTTGACAATTGAAACAGGCCTATATTTTCCAATATCTTCAAAATGTTTTTCTAAATGATACGCAATAAAAAATAGAATATCTAAATCTGTGTCAATAATTTCTTTCACATCAGGACGTTGTACTTTTACTGCAACGATTTCTCCTGTTTTAAGAGTTGCTTTGTGTACTTGTGCAATTGATGCTGATGCAATTGGTTTTTTTGCAAATGATTTAAACAATTTTGAGATTGGTTGACCTAATTCTGTTTCAATAATTTGTTTTACTTGTTCATAAGAAAATGAGGGGATATCATCTTGCAAATGTTCAAATTCTTTTGCATATTCTAAAGGAACTAAATCTGGACGTAAAGAAAGAAGTTGCCCTAACTTTGCAAATGTAGGACCAAGACGTTCAAATGAATGTCGTAATGCTTGTGCTTGTTTCTCTTTAATAGATAATGGTTTTGTAAATTGTATCTGATGCAGAAATTTAAGTTGTGAGCGAAGTTTTCCTTTTTTAAGATAATGTCCTAATCCTTCTTCAAAAAACACAGCAAGAATATGCCTAAAACGTTTTAAGTCCTTAATATCTTGTGTAATGTTTAATGCCATCCTCTTTTAAACCATTCTCTCTTAAATTTGAGAATGCCAGAATTAGTTATAAACGTTACGATTAATCTTCAACTTTTTTAAGCCGAGTCATGTAACCTGCAATAATATTACGAATTTTCTTACATTTAATAATTGTATACATATCTACTGTCTTCTTGTTCCCATCATATTCTGTAGAAAAGTGACTTCCGTGCTTTTTAAATAGCTCTTTTGTTTTTCGCTTTGCAAATGTGGTTTTAATTCTTCCCATATTGTGTCTATTTAAGATGGTTGTTTATAAAGTTATCGGAAAAAATATTTTTCTGTAAAAAGCATAAAAATCTAACTTGAAATAGTGGCTTCAGTATACATTTCCGTAATATTTATATAATAAGCTACCCTTTCCTAACCTATGGTTATTCTGTTTGACCAAAACAATCTGGGAGAGGACATTTACGCTGTCGTATTTGCAACCGAACAACAGCAATTAGTAGCTAAAATGCTCATAAAATATATGAAAGAAAATGACAGAGAGATGGGAAAAACAGAAATGGGTTTATTTGCCATGGCACTTCATGAAGGTAAGGCTATTATTCAAGAAAAGGGACGTTCACCGTTAAGCAAAGAACAATTATTATCGTATAATAAAAGACAATTTTATGATAGAATTCTCACACCTATGCGAGGGATGGGATTAATTGAATACGATTTGTATAAGAAAACATACAAGATTTCTGATAGATTTAATAAAATGATGATTAAAGTTGGCTTGATGTGGTTACGTGAAGTTGATAAGAGATAATTAACAAATTAATCAAAAACCCAACCA
>PCYG01000045.1:9299-12892 GCA_002763025.1 Candidatus Woesearchaeota archaeon CG10_big_fil_rev_8_21_14_0_10_32_24
TCTTAATTAGTCGCTGCAAGCAGCGGGGTATGAACCCATTCGCAAACAATAAAAAAAAAAGAAAAAGAAAAAGATAAATTCTACATAGACCAATCTATTTTTGGAGGCAAATCTATAGAAGAAATTGTAGATTCTGTAGAAAGAATCCTTGTTTTTGTAGATTCTGTATAATCAGTAGATTCCTGTTTCAGGAGTTCTGCTTTATCTGTTTTCTCCCATGTGAAATCTGGATCTTCTCTTCCAAAATGCCCATATGCTGCGGTTTTCTTGTAGATTGGACGTTTCAACTTTAAGTGATCAATAATTGCTTTTGGACGGAAATTAAAATGTTTCTTTACTAACTCTGCGATTTTTGTATCAGAAACCGTGCCTGTTCCAAAAGTATCAATATGAATGGAAACAGGATCTGCAACTCCGATTGCATATGCAACTTGCACTTCACATTTTTCTGCGAGACCTGCTGCTACAATATTTTTTGCAACATATCGTCCATAATATGCACCAGATCTGTCAACTTTGGAAGGATCTTTTCCTGAGAAACATCCGCCACCATGACGTCCATGACCACCATAGGTGTCAACGATAATTTTACGTCCTGTTAAACCTGCATCTCCCACAGGCCCACCAATCACAAATTTACCTGTTGGGTTTACATAATATTTTGTATTTTCATCAATGTAACCATGACAAATTGGTTTAATGACACGTTCAATCATATCTCTTCTAATAGTTTCCAAAGGGACATCTGGGTGATGTTGCGTTGAAATGACAACAGCATCAACACGTTTTATTTTGCCATTTTCATATTCCACAGTGACTTGAGATTTTGCATCTGGACGAAGATACCATAATTCTCCCTGTTTTCTAATAGAAGCTAATCGTTGTACTAATTTATGTGAAAGCATTAGTGATAAAGGCATATATTCTGGTGTTTCATTTGTTGCATACCCAAACATTAATCCTTGATCTCCTGCACCTTGTTCTTCATATAATCCTTTTCCTTCATCTACACCTTGTGCTATGTCTGAGGATTGTTCTGAAATTGCAACTAATACACCACAGGTGGAACCTTCAAATCCAAATTCAGGTCTATCATATCCAATCTCGCAAATTGTATCCCTCGCAATTTTTTGCACATCTACATATGTTTTTGTACAAACTTCTCCACCAACAACAACAAAACCCGTTTTTGTAAAACATTCTACTGCAACACGTGATTCAGGATCTTCCTTAATCATTGCATCTAGAATTGCGTCTGAGATTTGATCACATATTTTATCTGGGTGACCAGCACCCACACTTTCACTCGTAAAAAAATAATTATTTGCCATAACATTTCACCTCATTTATGTATATTTTGATGAAAAGTAATTTAAAAGTGTTATGATACAAACTTCAAGAATTAATCCTTCATTGCTTGGAAAGCCAAAATATCTTCAGTACTTAATTTTTTACCTTTCCGCATTTTTTCTTTTACTTCTTCTGTTTTTTTATGTGCTTTTGCTTTATAATTTTGTTCAGAATCATCTTTGAATAATTTAGACAGTTCATCAACACGTTTTTGAACTTCAGTTAATTCAATTTGTGTAGCTTCATAGGCCTTTTTTAACTCAATATATTTATGTGCATTAGGTTTTTCTTCTTCACGGAATTGTTTAATTTGTTTATACAAATTTAACATTTCTTCATGTTTCTGTTGAGAGGCATCGGCTTTTACTTGTACAGATTTATGAGAATCTTGTGCGTCTCTTCGAACTTGTGGAAGATTTGTAGATGCAGAGTTCACTTTTTTCCATAATTCCTCAGCATCTGCAACTTTTCTATATCGTGATTGTAAGTCTTTGAGAGTTTTTCTGAATTCTTTTTCTTTATTATATTGGATTGCTTCCGTTTCTAGTTTAAATTCTAATTCTTCAATTTGTTTTTTAAGCATAGAAGGCGTTTCTTTGTTGTCAATTTTTCCTTGAAGATCTTTTTTCTTCTCATCTAGTTCTCTTTTAACAGAAGATTCTTTTTTAACGGCTTCATTTAATTTATTACGTTCTTTCTTAAGATTTCGCACATCTTTTGTAAGCATATCACGTTCTTCTTTTAATGTTTTAATTTGACTGGTACGTGCTTTAACTTTATCCCTTGAAGATCTAATAGCTCTATAAGCTTCTTCTTTTTCTTTATTTTGTTGATTTAATCTAAAACGAAGAATACTTAACTCTTTTTTTTTCGTAGCAAATTCTTGCCGTAATTGATTTATGTTTTGTTCCATGGGACTCTCATAAAATCACAATAAGTGATCTCAACTTTTATGCAAAAAAAATAAAATAAATTAAATAAAAAAAAATAATAAAAAAGATTTATCCGAATAATGCGCCTAGACCTGCAGCTGCAGCTTCTTCCGCTTTTCCTTCATCTTCTTTTTTATCTTCTTTCTTTTCTTCAGCTTTTGCTTCTCCTACAGGAGCAGCAGCAACTGGTGCAGCAACAGCAGCTTTTGCAATTGCCTCTTCAATGTTTACACCTTGAAGTGCAGCAACTAAAGCTTTAACTCTTGCCTCGTCAACTTGTACACCTGCAGCAGATAATACTGCTTTAACTGTGTCCTCTTTAACGTCTTTTCCTGCTTTGTGCAAGAGCATTGCAGCGTAAATATATTCCATTTTCTTGCCTCCGATTTCTTTGATATTTATTCAATTTTAGCTTCTGTTTTCACAGAGTGAGCTTGAGCTTCGGCTTTCGCCAAAATTTCATTCCTTGTTTCTTCAGTAAGGATACATTGTTCCACACCAATTGCCTTTGCTTCTCTGAATGCTTTTTGAAGTAAGACTTCTGTTGTGTCTGCGGTTAGGTATACGGCTTCAATAGCTAAGTTGAATGCCCACTGTGCTGCTTGCGTGAAATTCGCAGCGTATTCAACTTCATCAACATGTAAATGCTTAGCATCAAAGACTAAACCATCTTCCCATACTGCAACTAAATCTAAACCTACTTCCATAGGTTTTATGTCCAAACGTTTTAATGTTTCTGCTAACTTTGCAGAGATCACAGTTCCTTCCTTCGCAACAACAACATCATTGACGATTGCTAATTTACCACCTTCAACTTTTGTTTTAATACCTACTGATGCTAATTCTGAAATGATTGGACCGGGAGCAAAATTTGTTGCGCCAGCTTTGACAACAACATCTTTTGGTGCAATTTGACCTTCTTTTGCAGGTGCTTCAGATTTATTTTTCTGAAGTGTTGCATATAATGTAAAAGGATTAGAGTCTGTAAAGATTAATGCAGGCATTCCTTTGATTTTATCTTTTAATTGTTGAATATTTTCCTTACCAGATTGTTCAAATGCTAATTGTAATAATTTCTTTCGTGCCATCTGAATTTTAACACCAGATAAACGAAGCGTATTACGCATGTTTTGTAATTGTTGTGCAGGAAGTGATCGCATATCAACTACACCAACAATAGGAGATAATTTAATCTGGTTTACAAGTTCTTGTACTAATTTTTTCTTGTTTTCACTTACCATCTTAGATATTCACCGGTTTCCCCATTGTTAATTTTAAAGAAACATTTTTAACATTCTGTTCTTCGTTAGG
>PCYG01000045.1:12949-13493 GCA_002763025.1 Candidatus Woesearchaeota archaeon CG10_big_fil_rev_8_21_14_0_10_32_24
CACGCATTCGTACAGTTTTACGTAACTTTGAAACTAAAGGTTCTAAAGTTGCATTTGGAGGAACAACACATCCTAATTTAGGATTAGGCATTTTTTGTTTTGGACCAAACACACGACCTACTGCCGCAGCGATCTTTGGCATTAATGTTGCTTGAGCAATAAAATAATCGTAAGATTCAGCTAATTTTTTTGCTGCATTTTTATCTCTTTGATATTTATCAAAATCTGATTCTTTAATAACAAAATCACAACATTCTGTTGCTTGACTCAATAATTCTGGACCAACGAATGCTGCTACTTTAACCGGTTTTCCTTTAGAATGATTTAATGTGATATAGAAATCAACTGGATTTGTTTTTACAACTAAGTTTTTTAAATTTATAATCAAATCATAAGATTGTGTAAACTTACGTTTTGGTTGCTGTTTTAATTGTTCTAATGCTTTTTGAACGTCTTGTGTATTCATTTATTGCCTCCTACGTAATGTAGTTTCCATAAAAATTCATGGAATTTTTAGGTCTTAGAAAACATTTCTGTTTTCTTA
>PCYG01000045.1:13518-16265 GCA_002763025.1 Candidatus Woesearchaeota archaeon CG10_big_fil_rev_8_21_14_0_10_32_24
AGCTCCCTGCACGGTGCCATAGATTTTTGTTCTTGTTTAATTTTATTTACACAAAAATGCGCCTCAATTGGCAAGGGAGCTTAATTCATACCGTTGGAATGGTTAAAGGTGATTATTATGCAAAAAATTTCACCGGTGTAAAACCTCCCCCTTAGGGTGAAATTTTTGCATGCTAAAAATGCGTAGTTAAGAAACTGCCTCGTTGAAACCCCTTCCTTTAGGATGGAGTGAGGCAGTTTTACACATTTTTATCATATTTATTATTGCGTGAATTTATCATTCTATGAATTATATTATAACTGTACCATAACTTCTCCGAAAAGCTTATAAATAAACTTATCTTAAGATTAATTAGATATAAGGTAAGTTTAATGCATTTTGTGGATAAAGTTCAGGCCCAAGGGGAAAAACAACGTAAAATACCCGTACCAAAGAAGTTTTGGGTAGATTTTCCCCTAGATTCTTGGGTAAAAGTTTCTTTATTGAATGATGAATCAATTTTCTTTGTAGATATAATACAAGAACAAGGTAAAATCCAAAGAAGAATTCCTTTACCACAGAAGTTTTGGGATCTGTTTGAAATCGGTGCAATTATAAGAGTAGATGTAATTCATAAGGGAGGGAAAACAAAATGACCCGAAAACGAATTAATCTTACAGAACAATTGAATTGGATTGATGCAGAATTACAAAAAGTTGAAAAGATTCCTACAAAAATAAAAATAAAACATGGATATGACCAAAATAATATTTTGAATGAAAAACATAATTTTAATCAAAAAAATAATAATAATAATAAAGTACAAGACACTAAAATTTATCATTTCAAAATGTTTGGAATTATTGCAATATTTCTGTTATTTTCTTTAGGTATAATCTATCTTTCAAATAATATGATGGAACCTCCATCTACAGAAAATCATTTTTTAATAAGTTTAATTTCTGGAAGTACTAATTTTATTACAGGGGCCGTTTTTGGTTTAGCTGTTGAAAATGAAAGTTTAAAAGAAAATATAACCATCAAAATTCCAGAAAAAATCATCTCTCCAGAACCTGTTTTGATACAAGACCCAATAGTAACAGAAAAAGAACCAAGTGCAACACAAGAAAATATGCTTGATATTTTTTCAGGATTTCCTCCTGAGATAGAGACTATCGCAATCAATTCAACAGATCCAGATACAAATGATACAAACCAAAACATTACTGCACATGTAACTACAAGTGACCTCGAATTTGATGACGTCAAATTAATTTATAATTGGTTTAAGGATGAAGTTCCGATTGCTATTTTAAACATGCCTTTTGAAGCAAATGGAGGAAATGAAGCAACGAATACGTTTGATTATTCTGGTTCTGCTAATGATGGTGTTATAACAAGTGCGATGTGGAGTGCAAGTAGCGGATATGATGGAAAGGGTAGTTATAGTTTTATAGGAACTGGCCAATATGTCACATTAACAGATGAAATTCTTAATACTGCAACACCAACTGTAACATATGTTGCCTGGTTGAATCCAGCTGATACAGCTTGGCGTAGGATTTTTAAAAGCACAAGTGGAGGAGATGGGGGATGGTATACTACAGGTTCAATTGTTAAATTATATGGGGGTAACTGTGCATCAGCTGCAGTTGTTCCGGCTTCATCCTGGAGTCACTTTGCATATACATATGATGGTACCACTTCAAAAATTTATGTCAATGGCCAATTAGAAGATACTGATGTAGAAGATTGTCGTGAACCAACAGGAATTAAATATATTGGCCGTGATGATGGGGGTGAACATTTTAGTGGAGGCATTGATGAGGTAATGATATTTAATCAGTCTCTTTCAGCAGATCAAATTCAAGCGCTTTATGAAAATAGAACCAATCTGATTGTATCTGATGAAACAGATATAGATGAAGTTTGGAATTTCTCCGTAACACCTAATGATGGATCACAAGATGGAACAACAAATTATTCTGAAGGGATAATTATAGAAACGGAAGCTCCCGCTGGTCAAGTAGGAACTTTAGCTACATTTACCGACGATTTTAGTGAAAATCCAAATGACACATTTTATTATAACTCCACTTTGGATATGGATTTTGAATATGATGCCGTCGCTCAAAATGTGCGCATGAATACTTCTGTTGTTGCTGCAGATACAGAAGGACGATTTGTTACTGTGGAAAATATTACTCTGGATTCATTTAATTTTAGTGGGGATATTACTCTTACAAATACTTCCGCAACGCTTGGTGCAAATACTCGTGCTGTTGCTTCTCTTGGAATTATTAATCAAGATGATAATACTATGGATAAGTGTGCTATTTACATTGACGAGAATGGTGATTATTATTTAGATTTAGATAATGGGACTGAAGGTTTAGGAAACTCCAACACCTCTATTCTTTCTGTAGATGGCGATTTCTCAGGTACATTGAATTTAGAATTTATCAATACAACAAATCTCTTTAATTGTTCTTCTGGGGAAATATCCATTACTTTAGAAACTTCAAATGTTGGAACTGATTATGGATTATTACTTGATAGTTTAATGACCACTTTTCCTGGTTCGCCTACAGGAGACTTCAATGCGACATTTGATAATCTTGTTTATTCTTTGGATAGTGAAGCAGCCCCAACTATAGATACCATTGCAATTAATTCCACAGATCCAACGACAAACAATACAAATCAAAATATTACTGCCCATGTTACGGCAAGTGATGCAAATGGTGATGATGTTAAATTAATTTATA
>PCYG01000024.1:0-4768 GCA_002763025.1 Candidatus Woesearchaeota archaeon CG10_big_fil_rev_8_21_14_0_10_32_24
TAATTAAGGAATTTCAGTATAAATATCCCCAAAAACTCTCACATAATTTTTCCAAATCTGGTCTGCAACTTCTTTCTCAGTCAAGCCTTTGATCTCTGCAATCTTCTTGATTGTTTCTGTAACATAAGCAGGTTCATTAATGATATCCTTATAGGGAGACAACCAAGGTGCATCAGTTTCTGTCAGTAATTGTGTCAATGGAACTAATTCTACAGAAACCTGAAAATTTTGAGATTTCACAATATTTGGTGGAATTGAAAAATAATATCCCAATTCTACCGCTCTTTTGATTAAGTTCTTCCGACCTGAAAAACAATGTAAATCAACCGGGATTTCATTATTGGGCAATTCTTCTTCTAGAATATTGATACATTCCAATTCTGCCTTTCTAGTGTGAATAACAATTGGTTTCTTAATTTTTTTTGCAAACCGAATAATCCTACGAAAATTATCAGATTGTAATTCAATAGTTTTTTCTTTATCAGCCCAATAAAAGTCCATACCAATTTCACCAATAGATACAAATTCATCTTGATGTTCTTCCATAAATTCAAACTCGGAATCCAAATCAATTTTGCCTGTTTGACGAGGAAGTCCTGATTCCCCTTCTGCTAAACCAAGTGCATCAATTGGATAAATACCTAATGACGCTTTAATTAATGGATATTTCTTCGCCAATGCCAAAACTTCGCGATTCGCTGCGGGATTCACACCGGAAACAACGATGACTTTCACACCAGCCTTCTCTGCATTCTTGAGAACTTCATCTAACTTCCCTTCAAACTCTTTATGGTTCAAATGACAATGGACATCTACTAGGTTCATAAAAAAGAGAATGCGAGCCCATTTTTAAGTTTTCCCATCACCACTTGTTACTACTTATAAGTCAAATATATTGGTGAAGTTTATATATAAACTCAAATCATACAGCTTATGGCAGAATATATTGTAATTCCAGATGAATGTCATTTGACTAAAGAAGAATTCTTAGAAACATTAATCCTAAGAAAAGGACATGATTATAATGGTGCCTATTTAGTTCTTCAGGCACCAATCCTTTTATTTGCTGAGGAAAATGGAAGTTTTACGGAAGAAGATAAAAAGTTATTTAAAAATGCTAGTTCTGCATTAAATCATATTCAAAATGTGAATCAAGCTATCGAAACATTAACTACAGGAAAAATAAATTACCAACAATTTAACGTTACAGACCCCATACAAGATATGTTAAAATTTATTGTCACCAAACATGCAAATCTTGATGATATTATTTCCTTGTCATGTGAAGGAAATATTCCTATCCTTATATCTAGAACTGTTCTTTATCAACAAATTTATTCTTTTGTCAATAATGTATTCAAATCTTTTCCCATTAATGCTATAAATAAAACCATTGATATATCAGTGAGAAAATACGATTTAGAACAAAAAGAAATCCAATATCTTGGTCAAAAAGGTAAAAACCTAACGTCTGGTAGCCCATTTGTAGAAGTATCCGTAAGGGATAATGGTATCGGCATTGAAGAAAAAAGACTTTCGAAAATATTTGAACGAGGACATAGTACAAGAGGTACAAAAGGAATAGGTCTTGCGTTAAGTAGAAAGTCCGCAGAAATGTTGTGCGATTACATCCATGTTGAAAGTATACCAAACCAAGGGAGTACATTCAATTTACGTTTTCATCAAAATGGGGGGTTAATTTAATAAAGAACAACAATAATAAATGATATAATGTCAAGTGTCCGTAAACGTGGAAGTTAAGAAAATCACCTTTTTCTAATAGATTTATCACAATTTCAAAGTTTTATCATAAATAAGTTAAAATATTTCAAAATACTAATAAAAAAAATCAAATGAGGATATACAATGAATGTTAAAGATTTCACATGGGAGCAAGGGCTCACAGTCAAAGGATTGATTGACCAATACAAACACGTAGGATTTCAAAGCATAGAGCTAGCAAGAGCTGCTGAAGTGTTTGTAAAGATGAAGAAAAATAATGCAAAAATATACCTTACCTTCACTAGTAACATGGTTACTTCTGGATTAAGGGGATTCTTTGCCCAATTAATCAAATTAAAAATGGCACATATCATTGTAACAACAGTTGGTGGTATTGAAGAAGACATCATGAAATCAAAAGGAGAAAAATTCAAAGTGGGAAGATTTGATTCAGATGATGTTGAATTACATGAACAAGGTGTCAATCGTGTTGGAAACCTTTTCATTAACAATGAATCATACATGAATTTTGAAGATTTAATGTTACCAATTTTTAACAAGCTTTATGAAAAGCAAAAACGTTGGGCTGTATCCGACCTTCTCCGAGAGATTGGATTAACATTAGGTGATGAAAATTCTATCCTTTACCAAGCTGCAAAAAACAACGTACCGATTTTTTGTCCTGCGATCACGGATGGAGCGTTTGGTTTCCATTTATACTTATTTCAACAGAAACATAAAGATTTCATTGTAGATGTAGTCCAAGATTTTGGAAATATTTTATTCAGTAGTAGCCAGGATGAAAAGAAAGCAGTGATTGCTCTTGGTGGTTCTATTAGTAAACATCATGCAATTTTATCTACACTTTTGAATGGTGGAGCAGAATATGCTGTGTACATGACCACAGCTCATAAAACATCTGGATCTATGTCAGGTGCAACAACTGATGAAGCTAAATCCTGGGGAAAAGTCAAAGACGATTCCGATGTTGCTACAGTTATCGGCGATGTCACAATCATGTTTCCACTTGCTATGATTTGGGCTCTTGAAGAATTGAAGAAAGAGGGCATATTAGAATGAAACCATACTTTACATTAAACAAAAACATTGTACTACAACAATACAATAAAGTAAAAGAACTTGCAGATTATGTCAGTTATTCTTCAAAAACAAACCCATTAATTACAAAGATTCTTGAGCAGAACACAGATGCAATGTTTTCAATACATTTAGATCATGAATTAAAAAATGTAACAGACAAATCAAGAATTTTGTTCTTAGCACAAGCATGGAATGAAATTCAAATCAAATCATTAATTGAACAAGGAATAAATTGGTTTGTTGTTGACAATGAATATGATCTTGATGTACTTACAGAATATCTAAATCAAAAAAAAACAACGGATGAAAAGATAAACCTACTTTTAAGGTTGAAGTTACAAGAACGTACATTAAAGACAGAAAAATATTATGTTTTTGGTATGGAATCAAAAGTAATCAATCAAAAAATTAAAGAACTTTCAACCCATAAAAACATCAATGAATTAGGAATTCATTTCCACAGGAAAACTCAAAATATGGCGGAATGGAATTTACAATATGAAATTGAAGAAGTGATTGAACCAGAAATATTACAGAAAATTTCGGTATTAAATATTGGTGGTGGCTTACCTAGCGAATATGCAAATACAAATGTTAATGTTCTTCAAAGTATTTTCAATAAAATAACAGAATTTAAATTGTGGTCAAACACAAAAAACATTAAACTCATGTTAGAACCTGGACGTTTCATTGCTGCCCCTGCAGGAAAATTACATGCAGAGATTATTGCGATTCATGATGAAACAATCATTGTAAATGCCTCTGTTTATAATACAGATATGGATGCATTAATTGTGCCAGTAAAATTATTAGTTGACGGTGAATTAGAAAAAGAGAATAAAGAAGCACAACCTTATGTCATTAAAGGTATAACCCCATGTTCCTTAGATTTATTCCGTTATAGAATATATCTTAAAAAACCGAAAGTAGGAGATAAAATCACATTCTTAAATGCAGGAGCATACAATTTCACTACAGATTTTTGTGATTTAGAAAAACTGGAGACCATTCAAGAATGAAACCTACTATAACACAAATCTGGATGAATCTTCCAGAAGAATATAGAACAGATGCATCAAAGTATGTAATCATTCCAATTTCTTATGAAAAAGATCTTACGTTTGGTACAGGCACTTCTAAAGGACCTAAAGAAATCATTAATGCAAGTAAGCACTTAGAATATTATGATGATCAATTTGATTGTGAACCTTTTGAACAAGGAATCAAAATAGAATCACAATTAAATTTAAATGAAGTCACACCAGAAGAAATGGTGAAACAAATTTCAAATTTTATACCACAAAAATTTATAATTGCATTAGGTGGAGACCATGCTACAACAATTGGAACTGTGAAAGGTTTGGAACAATATCATCAAGAATTTTCCGTCATTCAATTTGATGCGCATGTTGACTTCAGAGACTCATGGAATGGATCAAATTTAAATCATGCTTGTGTTGCAACACAAATTTCTAAGAAACACGAATTACTACAAATTGGAATTAGATCAATGGATATAGATGAAAAAGAAAAATTAAATCAAACAAGTAATATCCATACAATAAGCACTTATGAATTCAATTTAGAAAGAATCAAATCAATGCTACCAAAATTAAAAGAAAAAGTATTCATTACAATTGATGTGGATGTATTTGATCCATCATTTATGAAAAACACTGGAACTCCGGAACCCGGTGGATTAACATGGAATCAAATAATTGATTCATTAAAATTAATATTCAAAGAAAAAAAAGTAATTGGTGCAGATATTGTGGAATTTGCACCCATTTATAATTTTGAAGCAGAGGCGTATGCACTTGCAAAATTAGCGTATAAAATAATGGCATTAGATTCTTCAAATAGTAATACTTTAGCAAAATGAAGCAGAGATAGCACTGACTCACTTTTCTGCTGGTGGGATTGCACTGCGGGCACCCCGTAAGGG
>PCYG01000024.1:4789-6408 GCA_002763025.1 Candidatus Woesearchaeota archaeon CG10_big_fil_rev_8_21_14_0_10_32_24
GTCGATAAACGTTCATAAATTGGTGCTTTCTCTGCTTCAGAACACTAAAGTATTACTTCAAACACCAAATAATATAAATATGATTAATTCTTCATAAAGGAAAAATGAAGGAGGTGAAAATATGAAGAAAGTATTAACGCTAATAAGTTTAATTGCAATTCTTGTTCTTATTGTTGGTTGTGGAACACCTGAAGTAACTGAAGAAGTTGTAGATGAACCTATAGAAGATGTAGTTATAGAACCTGTTATAACAGAGCCTGTTGTAACAGAAACTGTTAAAACAGTAAAAATCAAAGTTACAAAAGATGGTTTTGTACCGGATGAATTACGTGTGAAATTAGGTTCAATTGTCACTTGGGAGAATGTTGATGATCATAAAAAAGTTGATAAACCAATGATTCTAGGTACACAGAAATGTATTAAAGTAAAAAGTGATAGACTTGAACCTACAGAATTATACAGTTTCACATTCAACGAACCAATAGAATGTAAAATTGTAAATGGAATCCTTCCAAGTCAAGTTATGACTATTGTAGTAGAGTAATTTCTTTTTTATTTCTTTTTTTATTTTTTTAGTTATTTATTTTTGGATTTATTTATTTTTTTAATTATTTTTTTATTTTTAATTTAATTTTAAGAGACTTGCGTCTATATTAAAATTATTTTCGTATGAGAAATACAATCAACGAAAAAATATAGCTAAAGCTATACCCTCTTAAAAAAAAAAGAAAAAAAAAGGTTGAAGTAAATGAAAACCATATGTAGTTTAACACAAAGATGTGAACGTTAGTGAGTGCATGCTGAATGTCTCGTTGCCTTGACACTTACACACCACTTCTATCAAACGGTTATTCTTACCGTGTTCAAAGGAATCTATTTTCAAGGTACGCTTCGTGCTTAGATGCGTTCAGCACTTATCGCTTATTGCGTAGCTGCTCTGCATGCCTTATCAGACAACAGATCGACCAGTGGCAACGAACTTTCGTTCCTCTCGTACTAAAAAGTCCTTCCTTTCAGATTCCCAACAATTCCAGTAGATATCAAACAAACTGCCTCACAGCGTTCTGAACCCAGCTCACGATCCCTTTTAATGGGTGAACACCCCCACCCTTGGCAGCTTCTGCACCGCCAGGACAGGAAGAGCCGACATCGAAGTAGCAAACCGCGCCGTCGATTTATTCTATCTGCTTATGAGTTATTTCACAAAACAGAATACGAACTCTCGGGCGCGACAACTCAGTTATCCCCGGAGTAACTTTTCAGTCATTACCAGCCCTCATTAAGAAGGCTTGGTAGTTCGCTAGACCACACTTTCGTGTTTGGAAACCTTTATGTTCGGAGTCCAATCAGGCAGACTTATGCTCTTACACTCAACGCCGGATTTCTAAACCGGCTGAGTCTACCATTGGGCGCTATTGATATCTTTTCAACAGCGTGCCACCCCAGCCAAACTGTCCACCAACCGCTGTTCCTCTTTACGAGGTTAGTGAAATAATTTCTGAAAAGTGGTGTTACATTGGCGTCTCACGCACTAACTGACGTCATTGCGCTCAAACAACTCCCACTTACACTATATAACAGAAACCACATCACAACGACAGGCTACAGTAAAGTTTCAC
>PCYG01000062.1 GCA_002763025.1 Candidatus Woesearchaeota archaeon CG10_big_fil_rev_8_21_14_0_10_32_24
CACATGAATAGGCCGTCTTTTCGGCTTCATCCGTTTCACAAATTCGCTGTGTTTTTCCAGCGACCATCCTTGTATTGTTGTTTTTGTCATAACGAAATAATCGTGCAGAGAACCAATATGACTTTAAGCGTAAGCTGACTCTTGTTAAAGGGGAAAGTCTTATGAGAGAACAAACGTCAGTGGCAGACAAAAACATAGCAAGGAAAGAGCGAAAATTAGTTAATTTTGAAATGTGTAGAAAAGATTGTTTGTGTGTCTGAATGAAAGCTTTGAGGGTTAGATAGTGATTCTTGTTTGTAGAAAATGGTGTGGGGAGAGGTATTGGTAAAAAAGAGGGATTTTGAAGAAAAAACGTCCCCCTATGTAAATAGGGCTAAAATGGGAGGATTTAAAGAAAGGCAATAATTGGAGGAATGTTTATAAAAAACATCTTGTTTTTAATATTTAATTGGTGGTTTCTTGAGAATTTAATATGGCACAGAAAGACTCATATAATTTCCCTGTAAAAGCACAATATCGCCAAATGTGGTGTGATTTTATAGATGAACGAATACCTCGTGCAAATAGAGTTCGTTCTAAAATGAGAGTCCTTTGTTTTCCTGGCCATGAAGGTCTTGAAGTTACAGAAGTATATGATAAATTAGGGATCCCTCGGCAGAATATCGTGGGAATTGAACGAAATGAAGAAGCTGCAGAAGAGTTAGAATCCCGGGGATTAGGAATACAAATTGTTAGAGAACCTGTTGAAGATTTTCTTTTTAATTATCGTGGAAAATTTCATATAGTAAATCTTGATTATCAAGGAAATTTTGGGATAAAAGAAGCCGCTGCTTTACATTGTTTGTTTGGATGGCCATTGGTAACGAAAAAAGCATTAGTCGGAACAAATTTCCTACGAAAAAGGGAACATGATGGTGGAGAAAGATATGTTCAAGCAACCACTCTTGTGGATACTATGAGAACAAAAGTTGACCATTATCGAGATTTTCTTGCAGGAAAACTGAAAGATCCTAATGCCTGGACTGATGCTGTTGACAAGATTCAAGCAGATCTTCGTCAACAAGAACTTAAAGACTATGCTGGACGTGGTTTAGTTCTATCGCTGTATGGGAATGTTATTGCTGGAAAAGGAAATGTTCAATTGACACCATTAATACGTTCAGTAGCGGAAGCAATGGCACGGGACTCTGTGCCCTTGACAGAGATGATTGATATGTATGATAATGCAAGAAACTCCTTAGATTTAGTTGATGTCCATACTAGTCAAACATACCAAGTATTTTTATCATTAGCAAATGCAACAATCTCAAGATTTCTACAAAGAATGGGTTGGAACAAAGTTCAAGCAACTTCTATAATGGCATATGCGATGATGAGAGAACAAGAACAATTTATCGTTGATGACCATGTATCTGGAAGTTATGTTTCTGAAAAACGATCTCCTTTCTTTTTTGATTTTATGCAGGTTTCTCAAAACAGGGGTTTAATAGATTCACCAGAGCCAATCAAGATACGCGAACCTGTTTGTGGTTTACTAACAATGGAAGCACCAACGCCTAATTCTTGGCAGGGGAGAGAATTAATTAAGCAAGTACAAAAACTAATGAAAGCTTATCATGAAATGGATATCACGTCAGCTCCTGAACGAGTTTATATTGGAAGTGATGCTAAAAGATCCACTTTAGAATTTGTAGTTGAAGAAGATGTCCAACTAGAACCCATCCCTTCCGTTATTTCTACAAAAGATGATTTGCATCGAACTCTTGAAGCAATGGCAGGTGAATTACCTGATAAAGGCAAAACCGCCTATGTAGTTGAACGAGTTAATATTGATCCTTCCCTTGGTAACCCACAACAACTAATTGCATGTTGGACACAAGCAAATAATCGGAAGAAAAAAGTAAAAAAAACTCTACCTAAAAAAATGAGTGTAGACCGTGATGAAAAACCAATGATTGCTGCTGTTGCAAGAATTTATGATGATCAAGTAGCAAGTGAAATTTTTGGTGTTCCAAAAAATTCAATTCCTGCTTTGCGAGCTCATGAGACGATGGGAACATATGGAGTGCAATATGATGCTTTTGTCTCTGATGGAGTCGTGTTTGTTGCTCCAAAACGTGGAGAACGTTCTTTAGTAGATTTAATGCAAACATTAAGTAAAGAAAATGGAGGGGTCCATAGTATCCCCGAAAATGTTTTGAGTCACCACAGTATTGAAATCATTTAACAGTTTTTTTCTTTTATTTTAAGCCAGATGAAGTTGCTAAATGCGATTTCTCCAACGAAAACTTCATTTTAAATGAAGTTACTAAAACAACCGGTAGTGGAAGGACCATATCAAATGAATTTCTCAAAAAGTGTAAATTAACTGGTTTAACATTTGTTAAAAATGAGAGGGATAATGAAGACACATCAAAATTAATATCCGGATTAAAGGAAATAAAAGTTACAGATATAAAATACAATGTTTTACAAGAAATTATTAAAAAAAATGTAGTTGAGTACAATGAAAATAAACTATGGGCAGTTGTAAGGATCAAGGGATTATTAAAAAACAGATATATTTTATATGATAAAAAGAAGAAAAAAGTGGTGTGAATGAGCCACTTGGCAGGTGCAGACAACATTTATATCTGAATTAATGCTATTATAATACTCAAATTCAAAGAGAGATTAGATGTAATTATTAACAGAAGTTCAACGAGAATCAGAAAAATATAACATAAATTAAATTAAACTTTTCTTCGCCATCTATAAGCGGTATTAATTTTAGATTTGATTTCTTCTTCGTTCTCTACAACAGGAATATCTGCTGCTGGAATGTTTCTAATTGGGCGAGGATCTGTTTGATATGTTGGTGGAGGGGATTGTGTTTGTTGTGCTGTTGCTTCAGCTTTTTGATAAACTTGTGCAACGGCATCTTCACCAGGCGTTTGTTCAATCGTTTGTCCTTCTTCTTCTTCAGGTAAGGATTCACGTTTTTTCTCAAGAACAACAACAACACCAAATACAAGAATTAATGCAATTCCAAGAATAATCAAGCCCGAAACTTTGCTTGTATCAATGATAAATATTGCTGCAATAATGAGAACTGCAAGCAACCCAACTTCAACACCCATCAATATCTTTTTACTCATGATTAGAAAGAAACAAAGGCTGTATATAAAGTTTATCCTATAAGGTCATATACCGTAATATTACTTTTAGTTAATCTCTCAGAACTATTACAATATGGACAGAGAGGCTTTTTGGAAGAAAATTTATATTTACATTTTTCACAATAAAAACTTTTTCGCTGTTCAAACCGGCCTTGTGGTTTATTTTTTTTATAACAGTTTGCACATTGATATAGTTTTTGTAATCCTTTAGATAAAACTACAAGTGTTTCAGTCTTATCAACTGCTTGATAACATTGATAACAGTTCACATTAGTTTTAATAACGACCATTTTGTGTGGGGAGACAATATAATATAAAAAACATTGTTACCATTCCATCTAAACAAAAGTTATATATACGTAAAATCATTTTTAATTTTTATGAAGGATGTCCTTAAAAGAATCACGCCACAGAAAGAAGAAGTCGTTGAATTTCATAAGGTTACTACTGAATTTCTCCACAAAATTAATGTCAAATTGAAAGGTGCAGATGTCATTTTAGGAGGAAGTTGTGCAAAAGGGACATGGCTCACAAAAAACCATGACATTGATTGTTTTGCACGATTTGATTATGATCAATATTCTCATAAAACTATGGAATTATCTGTTTTTCTTGAAGAAGCATTAAAGAAAGCTTTTCCCAAAATAAACATTAAACGTGTTCATGGAAGTAGGGATTATTTTCAAATGACCTATAAACACTTTGAATTTGAAATAGTTCCTGTCCTTAAAATTAGAAATCTCAAAGAAGCACTAAATATTACAGACATTTCACCACTCCATGCAGATTGGGTAAACAAGCATACAAAAAAATTGAAGAAAGATATTTTATTAACAAAACAATTTTTTAAATCTCAAAAATTATATGGGGCAGAATCACATATTGGTGGTTTTAGTGGGTATACATTAGAAATTTTAATCATACATTATGGTTCATTTGAAAATTTATTGAAAGCAACTGAAAAATGGAAAGAAGGTATGGTGATTGATGTAGAAAATTATTATCCTAAGAAAGATGCATTATTTCATTTAAATAGATCTAAACATTCTGTATTAACATTGATTGATCCTATTGATAAATCTCGAAATGCACTTGCAGCGTTAACAAAAGAAAAATTTCATCTCACAAAAAAAGTTGCACGTCAATATCTTAAACATCCTAATCCTTCATTTTTTGATAAAAAGCCTTTTGACATCATTTCTTTACAAAAAGAATCACAACGAAAAGGTCATTGCACATTATTTTTAAACATAAATCCTTTAGAGGGAAAAGCAGATGTTGTTGGTATGAAAGTTATTAAGATTTATGATCATCTTGTACGTAAATTGCAAGATTTTGGTATTATCAAATCTGGCTGGGAATGGGACAAAGGTGAACAGGGATGGATTTATTTTATTGTTGATAAAGAGAAATTACCAGACATAGAATTACGTGTTGGCCCTCCACTTAGCTTGAAAGAAGCAGTTAATGCATTTAAGAAAACACACAAAAAAACAAATATTCAAAAGATGCATGTGGTTGCGGAAGTTAAACGTGAATTTCCCCTCCTGAGGGATTATGTCAATCATATTCTTAAAGAAAAATATGTGAAGGAAAAAGTGAAGAAAATTAAAATTTATTCTGCATAAAATAAAAATCCCTACGGAACAGGCTTTGGGGTATTGAACCTAGCAAGAAATAAAAAGTAATTTATTCTATGTAGGGTATTTATAATTTTAAAGAAGAAAAAAATTATTTCTCTGTCTGACAAGATTTTTCTAATAATACTTGAACATCTTGTAATTCTTCTATTGCTGCAAGCTTACCATTAAAACCAATATTAGAATTTTCAACTAAATCAATGACTTGTAAAATTTTTCCCTGTGCAATTTCACATGTTAAAACTACATCGCCTTCTGGAATAATACGTTCGTTATGTCGTACATTTGGTTCAATTGCTTTTCCAATAGAAGCAGAATCAACATTTTCAGATGTGAAAGCCATCCAAATTATTGCAATTAACACCAGTGCAATAAAACCAATAATCCAAGGATTTCCTCCTTTCCTTTTTAGTTCTACTTTTGAACGTTTAGGAATTCGGTGTGTTGTTTTTTGAGCAATCTTTTTACGTGTCATGGTTTCTAAGAAAGAAATTTGAGTATTTAAATCTATCTTTTTCAGAAATCTGTTTTAGATATCTATTTCTCTGGAAGCAATAAATATAAATACAACTATTTTTTTCCTCATTATATGATTAAAGCATTATGTCGGGTTTGTAACCAAATGGTTCCTTCGGATCAATTTAAATTACATCATACGTACAAACAAATGGTTTGTCTTAGTTGTTATACTGGAAAGACGCAGAAAAAGAAAGAAGATGATGAGCGTAAAATCATTCAAGAAAAACAAAAACCGAAAGGTTGGGATCAAGAAGATGAATATCTTAATCGTTTATCACGTATAAATAAGGATGAAATCAAAAATCAATTTACAAAAATTCCAGGTACTGATCACGTGAAATGTAAATGTACAGGATGTAAATATGAATTTCGGTATGATCCATTTCATAAAAAACCACGAAGTTGTCCGTATTGTGATGCTGATATCCCGCGGATGAGGACATTTAATTTGTTATAACTGATGGCAAAAAATAAAGGTTATGTTAAATTAGACGAATCCTTTGAAACAAAAGGGAGGAAGTTGGATTTAATTGAAAAATTAGCAAAGTATCATGAGAAATTATTCTTCCATTTGAAAGGTAAGAAACATAAACAGAAAAATGATGGATATGTTGAGTTGAATGAAATTGGAAAGTAATTTATCCAATTTTATACATTTCTTCAGTAAGAATAACTCCAGCTAATCCATAATCTCCTCTAATTCTATTAATTTCAGGATGTCTTTGAATATTTTTGTAAAAATAATCCATTTGATCTTTTGGTATTCTATTATTATTGAGAAGAGTTATCAAAAATACATTTAAACCTTCTTCTCTTTTAGAATAGGAAACTGAAGCGTCATGAATTGAATAATTTGGGAATGAATTTTGTAAAAATCTTTGGACTGATTTCTTTACTTCGGTGCCAACACGAGAATAAAGATCAGTTTCTGTTGAATCTAATGCTTTTTTTCTAGTAATAAAATCTGATATTTCATCACATAAATTTTTCATCTAAAAATGTTCTTTTACTTGTTTAATTAATTTTCGTTGATTGTTTGCGAATGGGTTCATACCTCGCTGCTTGCAGCGACTAATTAAGAGCAAACACCAAAAACCCAATATTAATCTAAACATACCCCACAGCTTGCTGTGGTTGGGTTTTTGATTAAAAATATAATTCACTCTTCAGAAGAAGTTGGTTTCTTTTTTTCTTCTTGCATTTGTTTGACAACTTTCTCAAATGCTTCAATTTGTTTTTCAGAAAGAGTTTCGTATTTTA
>PCYG01000007.1:0-3050 GCA_002763025.1 Candidatus Woesearchaeota archaeon CG10_big_fil_rev_8_21_14_0_10_32_24
CTCCAGCATCAGCTGAAGCCAAATTACCTAACATATCTTCTATCGCCATATTAGAATGATTATTTTGGGGTTTTTATGTGTTTTGGTTAGATTGAGAAGAAAACTTTATAAATGACGTATTTGACTCTTAGTGTTACAGCCCCGTGGTGTAGACAGATTATATCTGGCACAATGGACTATCATAGTGCCCTTTGGACCTTTTAAAGGAAAGAGAGGCATTGACCGCAGTTCGAATCTGCGCGGGGCTATTTTTTATTGAATGCATGAACTACTTCACATAAATCTGCTATCATAAGTACCATAATAGCCAGCTTTTTTGGCCATTTTTCTCCATTTATCAGTTTTTCTGAATTCTTCTGCCCATTGAAAAATATTTTTACTTAGTTCCAATTTTTCACTTAGTTCCAATTTGCTAGAAGATAGTTTCTTCTCTTTCTCATTATGTTTTCTCGCCCCATCATTAGTTTTTTTAGTTTTAGTTAAGGAACCCCTAATCATATTATAGTTGGCAAAAATTTGGATGTAATGAAATGAAATCGTTAAATCAATGTTAGAAATAGTCACGAAGTGATTGTTTTTCCATTTTACACGATTTAACGAAGGCACTAACTTTAAGGATTTTCGGGCGTAAGAAAATTTAGTTAGTGCCGTAGTTTTTGCCGACATTATAGTTAATAGATTACTGCTTTGGCAGAGTAGAGTTTAGGGGTTCCGTTCTATCATTTGAGCATGAGCATTACATTGAGAACAAGAAGAAAGGGGGTGAGAAATTGTAGTTTTTGTTATTGTTTAGTGCTATTCACTACCCCATGGACAAGTATGCGTAAGATTTATAAGTATGTGCGGGTATTTGTATATTTAGATTATTTTTGAGGGGATGAGAATGGAAGAAAGTAAAAATATTACATTGAAAGTTAATTCAAAATTATATAATGAGTATAGGGAGCTTTGTAAACATGAAGGATGGATTGTATCTCGTCAGTTTGAGAAGTTAATGGAAGAAGCATTGAAAAGGAGGGGGCGAGAAATATGAATAATCTTACATTTATCACAAATGAAGGGGATCAAAAATTAACGTCTCGTTTTGCAACTTTAATCAAAGATACTAAGAATTTTGATTGTTTGGTTGGTTACTTTTATGCAAGTGGCTTTCATGGTCTGTATAAGTCTTTAGAAAAAACGGATAAAATTAGAATTCTTATCGGGATTAGCACTAACAAAGGAACTTATGATCTAATCCAAGAATCAAGAGAGATTCAGCATACACTTCCTCATTCTCACAAAGAAGCTAAAGATGAATTTTCATCTCAAGTTGTTAAAGAGATGGAAGAATCAAAAGATACTGCCGAGGTTGAGGATGGTATTCAAAAATTCATAGAATGGTTAATCTCTGGAAAGTTAGAAATAAGAGTTTATCCTGCTGAAAAGATTCATGCTAAAGTTTACATTATGTCATTTAAAGAAGGAGATAGAGATATTGGGAGAGTTATAACTGGTTCAAGTAATTTCACTCAATCTGGATTAAGAAATAATCTAGAATTTAATGTTGAACTTCCTCGTCCGGAAGATCATAAATTTGCTTTAGATAAATTTAACTCACTTTGGGAAAATGCTGTTGATGTTTCAGAAAAATATGTTGAAACTATCAAGAATAAAACATGGTTAAATGACGAAATAACTCCTCAGCACTTATATTTAAAATTTCTTTATGAATTTCTTAAAGAAAAAATCAATTTGGATCAAGATGAGTTATTTAAAGAACATACTCCAGATAACTTTATGGATTTGGAGTATCAAAAAGATGCTGTTAGGGATGCAAAATTAAAATTAGAGGAATATGGAGGAGTTTTTGTATCTGATGTTGTTGGTCTTGGTAAGACATTTATTTCTGCCATGTTAGCTCAACAGCTAGATGGTGGAACTTTAGTTATTGCTCCTCCTGTTTTACTTGACAAAACTAATCCAGGTTCTTGGCCTAACGTATTTTTTGACTTTGGCGTAAGAAAAGCAGAATTTGAATCTCTTGGTAAATTAGATAAAATTATCAAAAGAGGTACAGAAAAGTACAAAAATATTTTTATTGATGAAGCACATAGATTTAGAACTGAAAATACACAGATGTATGAAAAATTATTCCAGATATGTAGGGGTAAAAGAGTAATTTTAGTTTCTGCAACACCATTAAACAATACACCACTAGATATTCTTAGTCAAGTAAAATTATTTCAAAATTCACATAAATCAACTTTGCCTAATCCTAAAGTTAGAGATTTGGAAAAATATTTCAAAAAATTACAAAATAATCTTAAAGGATTAGATCGTCAAAAAGATAAGGAAGAGTATCTTAAGATTGTTCAAAAAAATGCTCAAGAAATTAGAGAAAATGTTTTACAATATTTAATGGTAAGAAGGACAAGAACAGTCATTTCTAAGTATTATGGAAAAGATTTGCAACAGCAAGGATTAAAATTCCCAGAAGTAGAAGACCCTCAACCAGTAGTTTATCATTTTGACGAAGAATTGGATGAAATATTTACTAAAACATTAGATTTAATCATTAAAGAATTCAAATATGCAAGATATACTCCATTATTATATCTTAAAGAGGAATTAGCGGAGAATGAAAAAACTCCTCAGAAAAACATGGGTAAATTCATGAAGATTTTATTGCTTAAACGATTAGAAAGTAGTTTCTTTGCATTTAAACAATCTATTTCAAGATTCATTTATTCGTATAAGCGATTTATTGAAGAATTCACTAAAGGAAAAGTATTCTTAAGCAAGAAACATATTAACAAAGTGTTTGAATTCTTAGAAAATGATGATGAAGAATCAATTCAACAACTTATTGAAAAAGAAAAAGCACAGGAGTTTTCGTCTAAAGATTTCAAACCAGAATTAATCAAAGATTTGGAAGCTGATTATAAATTACTTCAGAAAATTGAAGCGTTATGGAAAAATGTTAATTCTGATCCAAAATTAGACACATTTATTGAAAAGCTGAAGAATGATAAAACTTTGAAACAAAATAAACTGATTGTCTTTACAGA
>PCYG01000007.1:3117-7719 GCA_002763025.1 Candidatus Woesearchaeota archaeon CG10_big_fil_rev_8_21_14_0_10_32_24
CAGAGGGTGTTAGTTTGCATAGGTCAAATGTTGTAATTAATTATGATATCCCCTGGAATCCAGTTAGGATGATGCAAAGAGTAGGACGTATTAATAGGGTAAGTAAGAATCCGCCATTTGATACTATTTATACTTATAATTTCTTTCCGGCTGGACCAATTAATGATAATATTAGTTTGAAAGAAGCAGCAGAATCTAAAATTGCTGCTTTTATTGAAATGCTGGGAAATGATGCTAAACTACTTACTGATGAAGAAGTTAAATCTCATGATTTATTTGCAAAATTAACTTCTAAGAAAATTATTACTGGTGAAGATGAAGAAGATGACCCTGAGTTAAGATATTTGAAGTTCTTACGGGATTTAAGGGATAATCAGATAGATTTATTTGAGAAGATTAAACGATTACCTAAGAAATCACGAAGTGCAAAGAAACATTCTGAAAATTATAATTCAGTTATGACATTCTTTAGGAAGGGAAAATTAAGAAAAATATTCATGAATAAAGGGAGTTCTATTGAAGAAGTTGATTTCTTTCAAGCGGCTGAACTTTTAGAAGCTGATGTTAAGATTAAAAGAGAAAAATTAGAACCAGAATTTTATAAACATCTTGAAGAAAACAAAAAAGAGTTTAATGCTGTGTTTATGGAAGAAGGAGAAGAATTAACCGGTCTTGGTGGAAGAAGTCACGAATCAAAGTTAAGAAAGACAATCAAAGCTATAATTAAGTCTAAAGAATTTACTGATGATGACGAAGATTTCTTACATGATATTCTAAGATTATTAAATGAGGGTGGAATAGCTAAAGCAACTATTAAAAGAATTTTAAAAGAAGTGCAAGGCGAGATTAATCCACTTAAGATTTTAGCCAAAATCAAAGGCGGAATTCCTCAAGATGTATTCCAGGGAACTTTTGTAAAAAGTTCCGCAGATACAACTGGGCCAAGAGAAGTAATCTTATCAGAATATCTAATTGGTAAATAAAAATGGCAAAAATTAATGTTTTAGGAACTGAAATTTCTTATTACCAATACAATGAAGATGATTTTATCTGTTTAACAGATATGGTTAAAAATATAGAAAATGGGGTTGTTTTAATAGAAAAATGGCTCAGAAATAAGAATACTATTGAATTTTTGGGTACATGGGAAGAGATTTATAATCTTAATTTTAATTCCCCCGAATTCGAGGGGATTAAAAATCAAGCAGGTCTCAACAGATTCAGTCTTTCAGTTAAGCAATGGACAGAAAAAACCAATTCTAAAGGAATTATCGCAAAAGCTGGAAGATATGGGGGAACATATGCACATAAAGACATTGCCTTTGAATTTGCTTCTTGGATTTCTCCTCAATTTAAGCTCTATTTGATAAAAGAGTTCCAGAGACTCAAAGAACAAGAACAAAAACAGTTAGGATGGGATATAAAAAGAAATCTTGCTAAAATTAATTATAAGATTCATACAGATGCAATTAAGGAGAATCTAATCCCTAAAGAGATCACAAGGGAGCAAACAAATAGGATTTATGCCACTGAAGCTGATATTCTCAATGTTGCTCTATTTGGGATGACTGCAAAAGAATGGCGAGATGTTAATCCAGATAAAAAAGGCAATATTAGAGATTATGCTAATGTTTCTCAATTGGTCTGTCTTTCTAACTTAGAGAATCTAAATGCTTTATTCATCAATGAGAATTTACTGCAAGATAAAAGATTAATCAAATTAAACCAAATAGCGATACATCAAATGAAATTATTAAGTGAAGATAGAACTGTAAAGAGGATGGAACTAAAATAAAAATGGATCAAATTAATCTTTCAGAGTACTATAAAACAAATCATTATTCTGATTTTCTTGAATGTAGTAGAAATTTGATTTATAGGTCAGGTATGAAACAGTTCATAGAAAATTATGAAGTGTTAGTAAGTAAGGATTTCACTGAAAAAAATAATTCCCCAGATACTTCAATGAAGCTTATGAATGAATTGATCAACAATGTTGATGAATTTAATTTTTTCATAATAAGATTATCGATTGGTTTAGAAATGGCTTTAAAAGGTTTATTTTTGTATCATCAGTATAATATTTTTGTTATTGAAGATGAAAAGCTGATAAAAATAGAGTCTTTAAAATGTGACTTAACTACTAAGAAAACGCTAAAATTTGATTTTTTTATTAATAATCTTAAGAACATAAAAGATAGTTTTCTTGAATATCAAAGAATGTTCAAATTTTTTCAACAAAGAAGGAATGAATATATTCATTTCGCAAAAAATAAATATAGTTATAGTCATAAAGAAATTGTAGGCAATATTATTAAATTAAATAATTTTATGAAAAATGAGGTGTTTTCTGTTCTTGAGGCAGAAGAATAAAAATGGATCAAAGAAGTGCAATAAAATTACTTGATGAAACATTCAATAATGATTTTGATTTGGGTAAGTTTTTAATTTTCATTAAAAATCTGTTTAATCATTTTAATGTTAAAGAATATTCTTCAATCGTTTGGAAAGAATACCATGATTATATTGAATCATATAAATCATTCGGAGTTTACAAAGATTCATCAAAGAAAGAGATTGATATTCTTGTCGTAAAACTGAAAAAAGCCAGTTCTAGAGATAGAGCTAGAACCATGCAAAGAAATTTTATTGCTAAATATCTCGGAAACGCTGAGAAAGATTCTGCTTTAGTCGCTTTTTATGGGGATGATCCACAAGATTGGCGATTTTCTTTTGTTAAGATGGAGTATAATCTTGTTAAAGATGAATCTGGTAAAGTTAAACCACAAAAAGAACTAACTCCAGCAAAGAGATATTCTTTTTTAGTTGGGGTAAATGAACCTAATCATACTTGCAGAGGACAATTTCTAAATCTAATTATGGAAGAAGATGTCAGCCCATCATTAGAAGAAATTGAAAAATCATTCAGTATTGAGAAAGTTACCAAAATCTTTTTTGAAGAATATAAAAAATTATATCTTGATTTAAAAGAATCATTAGAGAGAGTTCTGGAAAACGATAAGAAAGTAAAAAAAGAATTTGAAGAACGAAACATTTCTACTGTTGATTTTGCTAAGAAATTACTTGGACAGATTGTTTTTATTTATTTCTTACAGAAAAAAGGTTGGCTCGGAGTTGTAAAAAATGATAATGGCGGATTTGAAAAATGGGGAACTGGGCCTAAGAATTTCTTAAGAAGATTGTTTAATAAGGAAATAGTCAATTATGACAACTTCTTTAATGACATTTTAGAACGATTATTTTATGAAGCTTTAGCAACTGAAAGAGATGATGATTATTATCGCTTATTTAAATGTAAAATCCCATTCTTAAATGGAGGATTATTTGAGCCAATAAACGATTATGATTGGGCAGGAACAGAGATTGTTCTTGATAATTTTATCTTTGAGACAATCTTTTCTGTATTTGACAGATTTAACTTTACAGTTAAAGAAGATGAACCATTAGAAAAAGAAGTCGCAGTAGATCCAGAGATGCTTGGAAAAGTTTTTGAAAATCTGCTTGATGTTACTGACAGGAAAAGCAAAGGAGCGTTTTATACTCCTCGTGAGATTGTGCATTATATGTGTCAGCAATCTTTGATTAACTATTTAGAGACCAATACTTCTATTCTTAGAGAAGATATTGAGAAGTTTATCCAATTAGGTGATTTTGCAACTTCTAATGATGAAAGAGTGTTGGAAGATATTAGGTCAAAGCAAGATAAACTAAATAAAGGCATGATTAACGCCTCTATATTTGATAGAGAAGTTAAAGAGTTAATTGACAAGCTAAGTCTGCCTAAATCTATCATAGAAAATAAAGAAAAGATTGACGATTTACTCAAAGAAATTAAAATTGTTGATCCTGCTGTTGGTTCGGGAGCATTCCCTGTTGGAATGCTTAATGAAATTGTTAAAGCTCGTTCAACCCTATCTATATTTCTGAATAAACAAAGAACAGATTATGATTTGAAAAGAGAAATCATTGAAAATTGTTTATATGGGGTAGATATTGAAAGTTCTGCTGTTGATATTACTAAATTACGATTTTGGCTATCTTTAATAGTTGATGAGTTAGATATGAAGAATATTAAACCTCTTCCTAACTTAGATCATAAAATTATGTGTGGAAATTCTTTATTAGAAGAGTTTGAAGGAAAAAAGCTGTTTGATGAGAAATTATTAGGGGAAGTTAAAAGAGATTTTGCCAAAGAATTGAAAGAGATAGGTCAGAAGATTAGAGATTTGTATTCTTCATACAAAGGAGATGACTTTGAGAAAGAATTGAAAAAGTTAGAACGTGAGCGAAAAAAGATAGAGACTGAAGCACAAAAAGATAGAGAATCTTCTCAAGCAACTTTAAGCGATTCAATTTCTAAACGCATCAAAGAATCTCAAGTTAAATTAAGAGAGTTAAAAAGTTTACAGCGAAAATTCTTTAATGAGCAAAATCGTAAGTTAAAGAAACAATATAGAGACCAAATTGATAAACTAGAATGGGATTTGATTAAAGAAACCCTGAAAGAAGAAGACAATGAAGAAGCGATTGAGAAATTATCTGAATACAAGAAGAATAAATCAAAACCATTCTTTTTATGGA
>PCYG01000007.1:7812-8794 GCA_002763025.1 Candidatus Woesearchaeota archaeon CG10_big_fil_rev_8_21_14_0_10_32_24
TAAAAACCAATGGACAAGATCAAATGGCACATTAAGTTATATTGTTCCAAAATCACTACTTTATTCAGAAAGATGGTTTAGTTTGGTTGAATCTATGATTTGGAATGTTTCTGTTCTTGTTGATGTTGAGAAAGCTTTTGAGAAAGTAAAGCTTGAGCAAGTAGTTTTCGTGTTTAACAAAGTCATCAAAACAGATTCTTATTTAGCAAGGAAGTTTTTAGATGATAATTTCCAATATTCAACCTGCATTAAAAATGAGACTGCACTAAAATTGAAAGCTTGGATATGTGGAGTTAAAGAAGATGAGATAAGCCTAGTAGAAGGACTAGAAATAAAGTTAACACAACTTAATCAGATCTCACTTACAAGAAGAGGAATTGGTGTTCAGAAGCATCTTTCAGATAAAGGTGAATTTAAGGTTCTTGGTGGTAAGAATATTTTTAGGTATGGGGTTTCAGGTAATAAAGGATTCATTACAAAAGAAGTAATGGAAAGGAACTCAAAGAAATTAGGATTTTTGAAACAAAAAAAGATTATCTCTCAGGATTTAATCGCACATATTCAAAATCCATTTCCACACATTAAGATAATGTCCTTCTTAGATATTAAAGGGGAATACATAGGGTTAGACACTATTCAAAATACTGTAATTAATGATCTTGGCTATGATTACAAATATGTATTGAGTTTATTAAATTCTAAATTTGTGAGTTGGTACACGTATAAGTTTATTTATTGTTCTGCTATTAGAACTATGCACTTTGATAACTATTACATTGGAAAAATAATCATACCAGCCATAGACATTACACAGCAAGAACCATTCATCCAATTAGTAGACCAAATCCTCTCCATCACCAAAGACGACGATTACTTAGATAATCCTGACAAGAAAGCCAAAGTAAAACGATTGGAAAAAGAAATTGGCCAATTAGTTTACAAGCTTTATGATTTAACTCCTGAAGAAATTAAGATTGTTGAG
>PCYG01000076.1:0-147 GCA_002763025.1 Candidatus Woesearchaeota archaeon CG10_big_fil_rev_8_21_14_0_10_32_24
ACTCCAACTCATTGCCGGAATCGTGATTACAAGGGTAATTATAGGAATTGATGCTAAAAGCCATACTATCATTACAACTAATGATTTCAAGAATGTAACCATCCATTCACCAAAGTTATTGAATACAACTTTACTTGCATCAACAAT
>PCYG01000076.1:157-333 GCA_002763025.1 Candidatus Woesearchaeota archaeon CG10_big_fil_rev_8_21_14_0_10_32_24
TCTTCAATTTTCTTTGTTACTGCAATTTGTGCTAACAATATGGGTACAATTAAGATATAGTATACATATCCTATCCAACCTAAGATTGGAACTAACATTACAACAAATAATGCAATTTGTAACACTATCATTACAACAAATAAGAAAAAACCTTCTTTAAACAAACCATCAAATGG
>PCYG01000076.1:369-6029 GCA_002763025.1 Candidatus Woesearchaeota archaeon CG10_big_fil_rev_8_21_14_0_10_32_24
TTATATTATTGTGATATATAAATATATCTCATATCATAAAAACCAACATTTAAAAATAAAGAATCTTTCTTAATGATATGACCATTGAAGTTTGCACAATTGGAGGGTTCTCTAAAACGGAAGGAAATTCTGTTGCGATTAAAGTTGATGACGAAGTTGTTCTCTTAGACATGGGCCTTTCTATGGAGAATTATATTAAACATCAAGAAGATCGTGAAGATGTTCGTGTAGAAAAAACATATAGTAAACTTATCAAAGTTGATGCGGTTCCCAATTATGATCTTATTAAAGATTGGAAGAATAAAGTTGTTGCAATTGCACCTTCACATGCTCATTTAGATCACGTAGGTGCGATACCATTTGCGGCATCATTATTTCCTAAAGCAAAAGTAATTTCTACTCCTTATACAATTGAAATATTAAATTCAATTCTAAGGGATGAAAAAATCCATTTACCTAATCAACTTATTACTGTTAAATTAAATGGGTCTTATAAAGTTTCAGAAAAAATTACTTTAGAATTTGTAGAAATGACACATTCTATCCCCCACACAGCTACAATTGTAGTTCATACACCTTATGGGAAAATTATGTATGCAAATGATTTCAAACTTGATTATACGCCCATTATTGGAAAACCCCCAAACATGACACGTTTAAAAGAATTAGGGGAGGAAGGAGTGGATATCATGTTTATTGATTGTTTATATGCAGACACACACATTCACACACCTTCAGAAACAGTAGCGAAACAACTTCTAAAGGACGTGATGCTTGGTATAGATGCTACAGGAAAAGCGATGATTGTAACCACCTTTTCTTCGCAGATTTCTAGATTAAAAAGTATCATTGAAATGGGTCAAAAGTTAAACAGAAAAATTGTCTTCTTGGGAAGGTCTCTTAGCAAATATGTAAGTGCGGCTGAACGTATTAATTTAGTGCATTTTTCGGAAGATGTGAAAATGTATAGCAGGAGAGATGAAGTTGAAAAAAGCCTCCATAAGATTCAGAAAGAAGGTCCCGACAAATATTTAATTGTATGTACAGGCCATCAGGGTGAACCTCGAGCTATTTTATCTAGAATTGTGAGGGGAGAAATAGATTACAAATTAAAGGATGGAGACATTGTTATATTTAGTTGTCGTGTGATTCCAGTTGAGACAAATATTAAAAATCGTGCAAAATTAGATTCAGATTTGAAAAAGAAAGGAGTACGTCTCTTTAAGGATGTGCATGTTTCTGGTCATGGTGCTCTTGAGGATCATAGAGAGTTATTAGAATGTGTCAAACCTAAATTATTTGTGCCTATTCATGCCGCACCTGAAAAAGCGAGAATGTTAATAGATTTTGCAAAGGGTCTTGGTTTTAAAGGAAAAGGTATGGTTGATGGTGGAAGGTTTGTTGTTAAATAGGTGTTAATACTTCTCCATAACAACAAATTTTATAAACCCATAATTCTCTGATATAAAGATGAAATTAGTATTAGCAGAACCGAAATATTTTAAGGATAGTATGAGTATTATCTCTGAATTAGTAAGTGAAGCTAAATTTAAAGCAACAAAGAACGGATTAAAGTTAGTAGCAATGGATCCTGCAAATGTGGCTATGGTTAATTTTGAGCTTCTGAGCAGTTGTTTTACTGAATATGAAGTGTCTGGGGAAGAAGAGGAAGTAGCAATTAATCTTGCAAATTTAAAACAAATTTTACGTAGGACAAAGGGGGACGATATTCTAACCCTGGAAACTACAGAAGATAATAAATTAAAAATTGAAATGAAGAGTAACACAACACGTTCATTTTCTATTCCTACATTAGAAGTAGATGATAAAGAACAAAAAGTACCTGATTTATCATTCCATGTGGTTGTAGAAATGGATTCCACCACATTAACAGAAGCAATTGAGGATGTAAGTGTTGTAGCTGAATCAGTAACCTTCTTAGGAAGTAAAGATTTACTTGCTGTAAAGGCAGAAGGAGATTTATCTAAAGCATTTATTGAAATCCGTAATAATGAAACAACAAAAATTAAAATTAAAACCGATGATAAATATAAAGCAAAATATTCTTTAGAGTATTTGAAGAAAATGATTTCTGGAAGTAAATTAAGTTCAAAAACAACCTTATATTTCAACACGGATTATCCTATGAAACTTGAATATAAAGTGACAGATCGGGTATTATTGAGTTTTATTCTTGCACCTCGTGTTGATAATGATTAAATTTTGAGAAAACAAAAAGATCATTCAATTTTAATGTCAAAATAATCTAATAGTCCAATTACATCTGGATTAGAAAATATCGCACCTTCTATGTGATTCATTCTTGGATCTATTGAATAATTTATGGCATTACGAAAATCTACTTTAGATAAGTTGGAATTCTTAAATATGGTTTTATTTAAATCGGATTCAGAAAACTTGCTAGAACTGAAATTTGTATTTGTGAAATAATTTTCTATAATTCTACATCTTAAAAATTCCGTTTTGGGCATCTTAAATCCATGAAAATCGCAGTTCATAATCATACAATCGTTAAAATTGACTGAGAATAAAAATGGACGTACTTTATAAAAACTTAAACTTAGCAATTTACATCCGATAAATGAAACTTCTTGGAAACCACAATGATCTATGTCTGTATTACTGAAATTACACATATTAAACGTACAATCAACAAATATGCAATTTGTTAAATTAGCACCACTAAAAATGATATTATTAAACATGCAATTAATGTATTCTTTTGATGCCAAAGGATGATTAGAAAAATTTTTATTTTCAAAGGTCCCTTTTTCAATGATCATATGGTTATACATGTTTCTGTTAGAAGATAGATTGTTTATATTATTTTGGGATGAAAGGCACAATTCAATTTCTGAGTGATGGCAGCGCCAAAGGAGGCACATTTTGTGAATGATATCACAAAATCTAAGGTGCCGTGCCCTGCAATCACTCACTTTTTGAATTGTGCCGGATGAAACTTGATTGTTTGCGAATGGGTACATACCTCGTAGCTCTGCTGCGATTTGGTTTTTGATTATCTAATCCCTCAACTTATATCCAATCTTGAAAAGATGCACACATAACGCACCAAACCCTACTACAAGAAGAAATACTAAAATAACAGAATACCAAATATTGACATCTGATGTTCCAATGAATCCGTATCTGAATCCATCTACCATATACAAAATAGGGTTAAATTTTGCAAAATTCTGCCACATTGGAGGTAGCATCTGAACACTAAAGAATACACCACCTAAATATGTTAATGGGGTAATTAGAAATGTTGCGAACACATTCATTTTATCGAAGGATGTTGCCCATAATGCAGTTGCGATACCCGCAAAAGCAAATATAATTGAAACCATAATTATAAAGTACAATAATATGAAAATATTTCCAACAACAAGGTTTGCAAATAAAAAGCTTACAATTAAAATCCCAATCCCTACTAATAATGCACGTAATACTGCGGCCAATGTTAAAGCGGCAATAACCTGCCAATATGCAAGAGGAGATACAAGAACTTCTTGGATATTTTTTTGAAATTTTGAAATAAATAGGGAACTTGAGGTATTCATGTATGCTGACATGATTACGCCCATCATGAGTAAACCTGGAATTATAAATTCTAAATACCCTATACCTCCAACCATTTTAATTCTTGATCCTAAGGAATACCCAAAGATTAGAATAAATAATGTGGATGTAATAATTGGAGGAATAATTGTTTGCTGCCAGACTCTCAAAAACCGAGAGATTTCACGTTGTGCAAGAGTCCACATACCTGTTAAATTACTCATTTGTTAAATGTATAAAAACATCCTCCAATTTATTTTTCTGTGTTTCCATTTTTTCTATTGGTAATCCTTGAATATCTGCCAAAACAGTTTCCCAATGATCTTTCTTTGAATCTAATGCAATGGTCATTATTTTTCCGTTGAGTACAACATTATATTTTTTCAAATTTGCGGGAATCTTAATTTCTTCTTTTAATGTCAAACATAATCTTTCTCCTTCTAATAATTTCAAGAGATTATTTTTAGAATCAAGTGTAATGATTTCTCCATGATTAATAATTGCAATTCTTTCACATAATTCTTCAGCTTCTTCCAAATAATGGGTAGTTAATAATATTGTAACACCTTCTTGATTCAATTTACGAATGAATTTCCAAATAGATTTTCGTGTTTCTACATCAACCCCTGCTGTTGGCTCATCTAGGATTAAAATTTTTGGCTGATGAATTAATGCACGCGCAATCATTAGTTTTCGTTTCATTCCGCCAGACAATGTAATTGCTTTCATGTCTTTCTTTTCCCATAATCCTAATTCTCTGAGAACTTTTTCTATACGTACTTTTCGTAAATTGCTTGAAATACCAAAGTATCCGGATGCAAAATATAAGATATTATAGACTTTTTCAAATTGATCAAAATTAAATTCTTGAGGGACTAACCCAATTAATGCACGGGCTTCTTTATAATCTTCCTCAATATCCTTTCCAAATAACATAACATCACCAGAAGTTTTATTTGCAAGCCCTGTGAGGATATGAATGGTTGTAGTTTTTCCTGCACCATTTGGTCCTAATAAGCCAAAAAACTCTCCTTTTTGAATAGACAATGAAATTCCTTTCAAAGCTTCTATTTTTGGATAAATCTTCTTCAAATTTTTAATTGTGATTGCACCCATAATGAAGAATTGATGTGGGCAGGTTATAAAGATTGTGGATAAACTTTTTATAAGGTCCTTAATTGAAAGTAAGTATGAATTATCTTAAAAACGTAAGGGGCGCTTTGCAAACAGTATATTCTTCAAAGAAGTATTATCTCATTTCGTTTATTGCAGGAATCATAATTTTTTCTTTAAATTCAATGATCAGAAATTATAAATTATTATTGAATCAATTTTCTTTTAATTTATTATATAATTTAATTCTTGGAACATTTACATCATTTGCAACAAGTATGTGGATTTCACTTATTATAATTGCAATTCTTACAGGAATGATCGTAGCGTTTACAATATTTTTGATTAGTCGTCAAATTAATTCGTCTGGTGTTCCGATGAGTATTTCTAGTATTTTAATTGCAATTGTTGCACCTGCATGTCCTTCGTGTGCTGTTAGTTTATTTGGAGTTGTAGGATTAGGCAGCTTGATAGCATACTTACCTTTTAAAGGAGAAGAACTTGGTCCTTTAGCTATTTTGCTCCTTGCAATTTCGTTAGGGTATCTTTCTAAAAAGGTGGTAACTACTACTTGTGAAATTAAAAATAAAAAAATAAAAAAAGATTAACCCTTAAAGCCCGATTTCTCTGCAAGTTGTTGTGTTGTAAACACTCCCGTGACTTTTGTACCATCTGCAAATTGCCAAGTTGGATATGAAGAAATCTCTTCTTGGATACAAATAGGAGTTTGTGCTTGACCGTCCGGCGTAGAACATTCAACATAATTTACTTTTTTAAAACTTTTTCCAAGAATTGCTTTTTGCTGTGCACATGCACTACACCAAAATGCACCATACATCAACACACCTTCTTTGGTGAGATGTTCTGCCAATGCATCATTCTTTCCTGCACATCCTGATAAAAGGAGTAAACTTGTTAAAAATATAATTAAAATAAAATATTTCATAAAAATAGGTAAAAATAAA
>PCYG01000079.1 GCA_002763025.1 Candidatus Woesearchaeota archaeon CG10_big_fil_rev_8_21_14_0_10_32_24
AACATCGCCAATCGCAAAAACATTATCATATCTTGTTTTAAGTGTATTTTTATCAACAGGTATCCAACCAGTTTCATTCCCTAATTTAGAATCTTTTATAACCCTTGGACCTTGATGAGGAGGGACAAAAATTAGCATATCATAATTAACTATTTTCCCTTCTTTAAATTTTAGTTCTTTTTTATCTGAATCAACAGAAACTAATTGAAATTCTGGAGTAAAATTAATATTTCTTGATTCTAACATTGATTTAATTATCTTGCCGTTTTCTGGACCTGCTGAAGGCATTGGTAATGTCTCTGGAGTAAAAATATTAATTTCTGTTTTTCCTCTGATTCTTTTCTTGGAGAAATATTCATCAAGAAGAAAAGCAGCTTCATAAGGAGCAGCAGGGCATTTGAAAGGAAGAGAAGAGATAACAATAGATACTAAGCCGCCATGAAATTTTTTTAAATCATCTCTTAATCTTTCTACTTCTTCAATTTGATAAAGATTATATCCTGCCTTAGAAAGACCTTTAATATTCTTAGGAACAAGCTCAGCTCCAAGAGAAATAATCAAATAGTCATAATTAAAGTTATTTTTATTTGTCCTAACAATCTTTTTTTCAGGTTCTATTTTTACAACTTTTTCATTAACAAAACTAATTCCTTTTCTTTTGAGAAACTCAAGTGGTCTTTGTATTTTTTCAGCATTTCTTTTTCCTTCCATTACCCATAAAAAAGAAGGAGCATAAATATGCTTATCATTTTTATCAATTAACATAATCTTATGTTCTTTACCCAATTTTTTGCGGAGTTTGTTAGCTACTACTAAACCCCCTATTCCTCCACCCAGTATTAATATTTGTTTCATCTTTTTCTATTATCATTTTGTAATTGTTTAATTAGCCATAGTATAAATAAAACAAGAGCTACTAAAATCAAAGTCATAAATAAAAATCCAAATATCCACATACCACCAAAACCATATCCCCAGTTTCCCATCATACCGTATCCGCCCATCATTCCACCAAAACCAAACATTCCAAAAAGTAAGAACACAGCTACGGCAACTACAATTCCAATGATTAGATTATTATTGTTTTCCATATTTATTGTTTCCTCCTCTTTTGTTTTTTCAATTTATTTATTAATAGGAGTGTTACTAAAACTAGGATAATGATGATAAGAATAATTAAGATATAAAAGAAAATTTGAAATCCAATAAATGTATTTTGATAAGAATTGTTATTTTGCGGATTCTGATAATAGTAATTTCCCATCATTCCCCAACCCATCATGCCACCATTCATCATACCATTAACATTTTCATTACAATAAATTCTTTTAGCAATATTAATATGAACTTGTTTTAATGATTCCGAACCTTCTCCCCCCATCATTTCATCCATATATTCGTGCGCTTCTCCAGGATGCATTTGTTCCATATAATAATCTCCAATATCTTCAAGTTGCTCATTTGTTAATTCACTACAACTTATCCCAGAATCTATTAATTGCTTAGCTTCAGTAAAATCATGTTCTTCTTGAGCTACAACTAAAAAACTAAATAAAATAATTCCTAATATGCTTAATAATATTATTCTTTTCATTTTGTTTTCTCCATTACAATTCCATAATGATATGGTTTTAAATCAGATTTTTTTGGGTGGTTAAATCCTGAATGTTTTGCCCAATCAATAATCTGTTCTGGTTTTGGGCGAATTTCCATTGGAGGTCCACGAGGTGTTGTTGAATCATAGTTCCAATGTATAATCCCTAGTTTACCATCCTTTCTTAAAATTCTATAAGCTTCTCTTAAAAGACCCTCTGGATTATCTAAATGTAGAATATTAAACAACATAACATAATCTATACTCTCATTTTCAAGACCACTGCCATTAGATATAAAATCTCTAAGAATAACTTCAACATTTCCTAATTTCTCCTCTTCTGCTTTTCTTTTTGTTTCTTCAATCATCGCTGGTTCAATATCGAGAGCGTATACCTTACCTTTTACAACTTGAGCAACAGGAAGAGTAAATGTTCCATAGCCACAACCGAAATCGACTATATTTCTAATTGAGTTATCAATTCCTAATGTTTTAAGAATTCTTTTTGGTTTGAAGAACTCACTCCACATTTCTTCATTAGGCATACCACTATCTCTTACTTTCATGCTTTCACCCCCACTAATATTTTTCTATTCTTTTCTAATCTTTCAGTTAGAACTTCTTTAATAATATCAAATGCCTTGATTATCTTTGGATTTGATAATTTATAATAAATCATCTTGCCATCTCTTTTAGAGATAACAATTCCTTTAGACTTCATTATTGACAAATGTTGAGAAATATTAGCTTGGCTTAGTTTAGATGTATTGATTATTTCAGTTACAGACATCTCTTTGTCTCTAAGAAGGTTAAAAATCTCTAATCTAATTGGATTAGAAAATACCTTACACATTTCTGCATGTAGATTATATATCTCTTTCATTAACATATTAGAATATTCTAATATATAAATCTTTTGTTAAAAATAGGCGATACTAGAATTGAGCTCCCGACTATTTAGTGTAAAAAATTGACAAAACGGTTACCTTAACTTATGATTTGTTCTGTTCTTATCATTCCTTCCAAAGTAATTCTGAATATAATAACCTGCAAAAGCAAATATCAATCCACTTACTAACAATGTAATAATCACTATTCCTGCTAAATCTTCTCTCGGATAGATTAAATCGTTTTACCCCGCAGCTTGCTGCGGCTGGGTCAGTTGATTTTAATTTTCTCCTTCGCGAAATTGCTCGGAGTCGAATCATATCATATCTTGTGATATCTACTCCAACATCCTGGAAAAATGGGATTTTAATCCCATAATGCGCCACCCGGGAGTCGAACCCGGCTCACCTCGTCTTCGCTTAACCAATCGTTTCTTTGATTTCCCCGCGATTTCACAGGAGGCAATTGGAAATCTCCCTTCCGCAATTTAAGGAAGGTAGTGCAGTAGGAAACCTTGGTTTCATATGCTTGGCAACGAGATATTCTACCGATAAACCAGCAGCGCTTATTATTTACTCTTTATCATCCTTTAAAAAGATTATGAGTTCAATTTTTTCCAAACAACCTCAAATAATTTTCTTCAATTTTCTTCTCCGTCTCTTTCAAAGAGATTTTTTTTATTTCGGCTATTTTATTATAAGATCCTATTACATTTTCAGGAGAATTCTTTACTCCGGGTCGCCTGTTTTTGTCTGGATGTAAAAATGGCGAATCAGTTTCGCAAAACAATTGTTCTATTGGAGTAACTTCTATGACTTTTTGAAAATGCTCGCTAAATTTAACATTTGCTGGAATAGAAAAAAACCACCCCGATTCTATTATTTCCTTAACAAGTTTAAAATTTCCTGAAAAACAATGCATTATAACTTTTTTTATCTTCAAATCTTTTAAAATTTCAATCGTCTCTTTTTCAGCTTTCCTACTGTGAACAACTATTGGTTTATCAAGTTTAATAGCAAGTTTAACTTGAGATATAAATCGTTTTTTTTGAATTTCAAAATTTTCTGGATTATTTGTATTGGGTTCATGCAGATCCAGACCGATTTCAGCGATACCAATTATTTTGTCCTTGTTTTTTTCTATAAACTTAAGTTCTTCATTAAATTCTCTTTCAGAAAGCTTTGTTGTTTCGGTAGGATAAATTCCAAGACACAATTCAACATTTTTATATTTCTTTGATAAATCTAAAACTTTCCTATTTGTTTCTTTATTTATTCCAACTGTCAATATCATCACATTTTTTTCTTTACAAGCTTTCACAGATTTTTCAATATCACAAATATCTAAATGAGCATGAACGTCAATGTACATAAATAGAAAAAGAAATTCCCATATATAAATCTTGATTTTGCTTTCAAGTTGTTTGTTTCTGTTCATTAAAATTAACCCCCTCTATTTTTTTACTTTTTTAATCAATACTTTTATTCATTGTGATAAATAATTTTATAAATTGTAATTGAATGATCTAATCATGAATAAGTCATCAAATTCTAAATCCAAAAACGAAATCGCTTCCGGCGTGGTGCATAAAATTCCGTCAGATTTACGAAAGATTCTTAATTCGTTTCCCAAGTCTTTAAGAAAATGGGAAGATATTACTCCACTCGCACGCAACGAATGGATTTGCTGGATTGAAGATGCAAAGAAACCAGAGACGAGAAATCAGCGAATTGAAAGGACAATTACAGAACTTATGGAAGGAAAGCGCCGGCCTTGTTGTTGGCCAGGTTGCCCTCATCGTTGAAATAAATTGTGAGGAATCTTCCTATACCTTAATGGGCTTCTGAAGTTCGCTAAGAGTCAAAATTCGAACATTGAATAAAATATTTAATTGAGAAGAAATCTCCATCTTTCAAGATGGGGGGAGTTTCTTCCAGCAAATTATTTATTTCTCGATTGATTATAAAAATGGGCTAGTTTCTAGCCCATTGAAAGTCTAACCTAGTTGAAACTTTCTAAAACTAAATAAACTTTTGCATTCGCTCAGCGAATGCTATAAAGAAAAAATGCAAACGCAAATAAATCAATATCAAAAAACAACTCACGGCGTCGGAGCTGTAATGTTGCACTTAGAATGGTGCACAAAATATAGATATAAAATGTTTAGAAAATTGAAGTACAGAAATTTGATCAACGCTTGTATTAGAAGATCAGCATCGAGAAATAATATAAAAATAATTGAACTTGATGTTCAACCCGAACACGTGCATTGCGTCGTTGAAGTTAGTTTTTCGATGTCAGCGTCAAAAGCACTACAGATTTTGAAAGGTGGTTCTTCAAAATTGTTTTTTGAGTTTCATGAATATAAATTATTATAAACCTGTTAAGATAAGTTACATTGTGACTGGATTGTCTGATGTTTCATTAAGGGAAGGAGTTTCTAGGGATGATACCTTGAGAGTTATGCTTGGAGTTGTTCATCCAGAGTATGCATCAAGAGGAGGGATTCAAAATTATGTGAGAACTCAATTTTTTAGTGAACTAAAAAGTAGAGAAATGACTATCGAGGATTATGTTGGAAGATTTCGAAATCCAGTCAATCGTGAAAAGTATAGACTGATGCTCGAAGGGGAAAGTGAGATTGATAAAGATCTATTAGAACATTTAACAGGTGATTTTATGGTTTTAGATAAGAGCCTATCTCTATAGGCAATAATTTTTAGAAAAAATTTTGAAAAATAGAAGAATTTATAAATCTAAAATGGTTTTTTACTT
>PCYG01000030.1:0-6094 GCA_002763025.1 Candidatus Woesearchaeota archaeon CG10_big_fil_rev_8_21_14_0_10_32_24
AAAGAAAGAATTAATAATGCAACAAGACTTCTACATCTCGTCCAAAGATGTTTTTAAGATCTTCAAAGATTGCATCCTTGATAAAGACACGTTTCGAGAATTTCTTTTCCATTAAAGCTTTTTCTAATTCCTTAAAATCGCTTTTTTGTAATGGTCCTAAACCTCCATCTGTTTGAATATCTGCTTTTTCAATCTGCTGATCTTTTCCATCAATGTTATACATGATAAATGCAATGGTATCAAGTAAAATGATTTCACCAAATTTCTCCCCATATTTTACACGAATCTTTGCACGTTCCATTTCCTGGCCACGTTTTCGTTGGATGTATTCAATTAGGAATTTAATCATGACAGTCGCACTTTTTCGTGCATTTTCTATGTCAGTTTTATCAAGTTTCTTTAAATCAAACTTCTTCTTTGCATCAAAGACTTCTTTAATGTCATGAGTAAATCGTGCAGGAATTTTTCCGGTTGTTACAAGTTCTTCTTCAAAGTGTTCTAAGATTTTAAATTCTTGAATTTTTTTTATACCCTCAAGTTTTAAGACGTCTCTCGTTAAAGTAACAACTTCATCGTAAAGTAAGTTAATACTTTTTTCATTATGCATTTGTTCAATTTGTTTGAATAATTCATCAATCCGTTTCAAGAATTTTTCTGCATTTATGACAAGAGTATCTAATTCTTTTCCAGAAAGTTCTTTCATAGTTCCATGTTCAATTTCTTTTCTAATTTGGACATTCCTTTTCAAAATGTTTACATATTCCTGTTCTAACATTTTTTCTTGTTTCACGAAAATTTTTTCAAGAACTTCTGGTGTTTCCCGTGGCGTTGGAGGAGGTAAACCATACATCATGATTGCTGCTTGGGATGGTGTTAAAATTGCGTAATAGGTGTCTTCCATACCCATTTCTTTTAACTTACCTTTGATCCGTTTCAAACTTTGTTCTCCTGTGTTCATGAATAAATCAATCGCTTCACGAGATGGTTTGATTCTTCCCATTCTTAGTAATTGTTTCCATGGCATAAAGATTCCACGATCGTAGAAAGGTACACCATCTCTCAATAATGTAAAGATGATTGGGTTTGCTTCTTTCAGTGAATCCCAGAAGTCTGTAAGAATGTATACTTGGATATTTAACTTATTTTTAATGCCAGTCATTTCACCAGCTTCCATACCCATACCAATAATGATTGCACGTAATTTATCTTTCAATTCAAGACGTGTCATTTTTTTAACGTCTGTGTCATCAATCACAATCCATACATCAATATCAGATGTAGGTGTTGCACGTCCCTGTGTTAAACTTCCTGCAAGTACGTAAGATAAAATATATTTCTCAAATTTCTTCAGAACCATGGTTTTATGAATCTCTGAAATTTTGATTGCAGCAAGCATTCCGGTATCATGGATTGGTGCACCAATAGAAATTAATTTGTTTAAGTCATATTTTGCATCATAGCAGTTTTGCCATAAATCAGTAAGTAAAATAGATTGCGGTTTGATGTTCTTATCAACTTCTTCACCAATTTTTGTAATAATTGTGGAGAATTTTTGATGTAATTCATCTTTCGTCATCTTTTTGGATGTTGTATCATCCACAATCACAAGAAGATTAATATCATCTTTACTCGGCATATTTTGTTTTTTGCCTGTTTGTTTTTCTATGTCCTTAAATTCCTGTTCTCGCTTCTCAAAAGTTTTAGGATCTTCAGGGGGTAATAATGTAATACCAACAATATAATCTGCAAATTTCTCAAGAACTTTGTCTTTAAATTTGTCTAATTTATCTTTCAAATCTTTCAACTTTTGTTCCATTTCTGGAGGTAATTTAGGCCTATTAGGATTAGAAAGTTCTGTAGTTGTATCAACAGATTTTAAGGATGTAGGTTTGGATGTAGGTTTAGATGTTTTTTTCATTGTTTTTTTTGTTTTTTTTGCCATTTTTAGTCTCTTTTCCCTCATTAATATAAGTGCCTAAAGTTTATGTGAACAACAATATTTTACCTGTTGAGACTTTTAAGACATCTGATATAGTATATACCTTATAGAATTATAATTCTTTCGCCAACCGCTGAGACATTTTGGCCATAGTATATAAAGAGAGTTATATTTTTGTCGCAGTTTGTTGCAAAACTATTAAATTTCTTGAAATCATATACGGATAAATAGGACTATTTTGTCTCATTACAAAGGGAGGATATAATAGTCCCGAGAGAGTAATAATTTAAACAAAACATTTATAAACTAAGGCACTCTTTAACGTCTATTAAAGAGTATATATAACGATTATAATTAACAGATAAAAATGGCAAGAATAGCTGTATTAACAGATTCGCATGGACCTGAGAATTTAGAGGTAATAGCGAAAGCGATGAGCAAACAAGGTGTTAATACAGGTATGCATTTAGGAGATCATGCCTACAAATTAGCATCGGATATTACTGCAAATCAAACATCTCGTGCTGAACAGACATTAATTCAATTATTACAACCAACAGTAATTCATGAGGAAGCATTAGCAGGGGATTTTTCTGAAGCACAATTAAAAGAAGTCATAAAAACACATAATTATGGACGAGATATGTTAGATAAAGTTCATGCAGCAGAATTAAAACAAACAGATTCTATATTCAAATCTTATGGCGTAACATTAGAAGCGGTCCTTGGGGGAAACCATGATCGTAATGGACGTGAAGGTTCTAAGTTACCTAAACCATTATCAGATACATTTGGTGACAGATTTTTAAATGGAACTGTAAGAGATGTTAAAGGTCATAAAGTTTTAGGTTTGTCAGGAGGAGGATCAAAACCTTCCCCTGCACAAGTTCTTGATGGCACAATGGCAGACGATGAATTACGTAATGTTAATCAATCTGCAAAATGGGGCAGACCGGTAGTAACAGAAGAAACACTAGATATGTTAATCTCACACGTTCCTCCAACAATGGGAAAAGGAGAAAAACGGGAGAATGCAGTTGAACATTTAAAACAATATCTATTTCAACGTCGTGAAGCGGGATTAAAAAGTCCAAAAGTAATTATGTCCGGCCACACACATACCAGAACAATTGTAAGTTATAATGAAGAATTAGACGCTTTATGGGTTCAACCGGGGACAGCAGGATATAACCATAATAATGGAGATCATGGAAGTTTTGTTGTTGTAAATACTGATGATACAACTAAAGAAATTAAGTCCGTAGAAGAATATAGAATTTACAATAAGGATAATGGAACACAGGAAGTAGAACATTATGGAACCCATCGCGTAGATTTATCTCAAAAAAAATTAGAAGATCGTGTGAAATTTAAATCTGTAAAAAAAGTAGTGATTGATGGCCATAAAAGAGAATACAAAGATTTCCGAACAATGGATCTAAACCACAAATTATTGCAAGAAGGTATTACATTAGATTATGCAAAAATTAAAAGTGCTAAAAAGAAAGAAGAAACCTTGTTACATAATCTCTCATTATCACAAGTGTATACAGATAGAGTTAAAACAACTTTCAAAGACATAATTGACACGGAACGTCGTGAACTTTCCATTGAAAAAGGAGATGAAGAATCAAAAAATTCCGCGTTAAATGGCTTACGAAAAAATGTATATATGAAATTATCGGATTTAGCTGCAAAAATGTTTCATACAACATACGCAGAATTACACGACATTGATCCTACAATTGATGAACATATTCATAGAGATAGTATGTTATTCCGAGCGTATGGTGTTAGAGAATATGACATTAACAGTTTAGTTACAATTGATAAAGCTACAAGGGTAGATGATTTCGCATATAACTTTGGAAGCCAATTAATAGAAAAAGCGATGAAATCAACCTTGAAAGATTGGCAGAGTAAGATTTTATCAGGTCTAAGTGCACAAGATTTTCAAGCGATGGCAGAACTTCACTTATCTCAGAAAGTAGAACGTAAATGGGATATTCGAAGTAGAGAAGAAGCATTACAATTTTGGGAAAAGTCAAACGAACAAGGTTTAATCACATCACAGAATGCATTAGAAACAGCAATGTATCAAGAGAAGAAAGGATACAAATCCAAAGAACGATCAGAAGATGACTTGTATAAATTACTTGGTGCAGAAGATATCCAACAACAATTTAAAAATATGCCTGACCCTAAAACTGTAGTTACAAAACAAGTACAAGATGCAATAGATCAAGGAGGATATCCAATATTTTCAGATGATGAAGGAGACTATTGTATAGGAAAAGGTACCAAAAAAAGATTAAATGAAGTGCCTTTAAGAGATGGAATATCATTAGGAGACATTAGAGATAAATTGCGTTATACCCCTATGAAATTAAAAGATGCTCTTGATCAAAAAAGAGCGGTTTTATTCAAAAAGGGAGGAGATGAGAAAACATATGTTGGACTTCCAGATGAACAAGGACAATTAACAGGATATATTCCTTTAAATAAAAGTGAAAAAATTGATTTAAATAATTATGAAGTCAGTGAGATTAATGCATCTGAACAAGAACGACAACAATTGAGCCAAAAACAAATACAAGAATACTTACGAAGATTACAAGCACAACAAGGAAACCAACAATATCAAGATCCTCAGAATGATGTGACTCTCGGTGAAAGAAATCAACCCCAGAATACATTAGGTAGATCAAATGCTTCTGGTTCTGGTTATGCAAATACAGGTATGAGCGATTATTAATTGTTTGCGAATGGGTTTATACCCCGCTGCTTGCAGCGACTAATTAAGAGCAAACACCAAAAACCCAATATTAACCTAAACATGCCCCACAGCTTGCTGTGGTTGGGTTTTTGATTTAAAAAATAAAAAATGGGTTAAATTATTGCATTGTCATATCTACGTTTAGTGATACTATTAAGACCTATGAAATTTTATTTGCATTTAAAGAATTAAAATATAATTTTATGGTAGATAATATTTTGGAAAATTAATCCTTAGGTTGCCAGCCTTTCCACAGATTTTCATCTGGGCTTTCCTTTTCGTCTCTCACACCAAACTCCTCTGCAATTTGTTCAATTACATCTTTTTCTTTCACGACTTTCCCGGATTCAAATTTATAAGAATCAAGAAGCTTTTTTACTTTAGCATAAATGTATGCTGTATCTCCACTAAGGTTTCCTTTAAATCCTGCATCTATAGAAAAGGTATAAAGATATTTATTAATCAGCCCTTTTACAAAATAGAGCCAGGGTTGTGTTATCCATCTCTCTTTATAATCGCCCAGCAACCACGAATCAAACATAATTTTAACATCTCCATTGAGAAATTTTCGTTTCATTCCATCAATTACTTCAGTTGTTTCTGTGACTTTATCGAAAATGATTTTAATTTTAATCATAAAAGTCATGTAATGGGTTACTTCTTTGAATGGACGTAATTCCACATAAGATTGTTTACCTGCTTCTGCAACTAATTCTTCACTTCGCTTTTCTCGCTTTTGATAGTCTCTTTCCTTTAACGCTTGATTAATGACATGGAAAACATCATCAGATCTAAAGATACCTTTATACAACAATTCCTTGTTGTTTACGACCAAATCCTTTTCATTATGTAATTGCATTTTAATGTTGGTAGGTATATTTTGTCACATTAAGGTAATTTTGAATTTTATCATGTAAATCTTCTATGTCTGTTTTAATCCATGATTCAAATTTTTGATAATGATTTTTGAAAAAATATTTCTCAAAAATAAGACTAAGAAACCAAAATAATGGTGACTCCTGCCATTTGTCAAATCGGTCTGATACAACATAACCATTAAATGTTATCCTTATAACTCCGTGATCTAAACGAAGTAATTGATTATCTTTTTGAATTTCAACATCTTTAATATTTGTCATGTTAATTTTAATTTGAACTGCAAGTTTATAATAATCAGATGCTGATTTCCAAGGTTCAAGAATCATTCTAATTTGTTTTCCTTCGGGCGTAATCTGTTCTTGATTTAATTTTTCATACCAATCCCATCCTTTCTCAAAGAACCATGATGAAATTAATGAAGTTAATTCTCCTGCGTTAAAGAGTCCTTCATAGCTAAATTTAAGTTGATCAATTACTAAATTTCGTTCAGCCATATTTTG
>PCYG01000030.1:6184-6760 GCA_002763025.1 Candidatus Woesearchaeota archaeon CG10_big_fil_rev_8_21_14_0_10_32_24
ATTTATACGAATTAAAAAGATTTTCTAAACAAGAACAAGACGAAGCATCTAAAATTCCAAAAGAGTTAGCGCAGAATCCATTCATTGGAAAACCATTAAATTATAAATTTTTAAGAGAAAAGAAAATCGGAGGAAAGAGAGTATATTTTTTAGTTTATGAAGATTTGAAATTAATTTTGTTAGTTGCAACCAGTACAAAAAAGAATCAACAGATAACAATCGAACATCTTAAAACAAATTTACCTGAATTTAAGAGAATTGCAGAAAAAATATTTAGGCAAGTTCTTTGAACTTTCCTTCTTTTAAATCATTCAAACTACTTGCAAATTGCCGAATTAAGTCAAAATCTAAATCTTGTAATTTTTTTAATTCATCATATTCTTTTTTAGATATTGTTACTGTTTCCATCTTACTTCTACAAATATGGAAGATATTATATAAATTTTTCTGAATTATAGTCAGCGACAAAAATAACGCATAAAGTTTTGCGTAAAAATATGCTCATCCCAAAATAACTCCAATGCATCACTCATATCTTCGATTGTCTTGAAATACTGCGACTTTGTCACAGCATTT
>PCYG01000061.1 GCA_002763025.1 Candidatus Woesearchaeota archaeon CG10_big_fil_rev_8_21_14_0_10_32_24
CCTATCAATAAACTCTTTTACACCAATCCCTGCTTTTTCAGCTGCCAGAACATTTTTTTGCGCATTCTCGTCGACACCTGTTAAAAAGAAAACTTCTTTGCCCTGTGCTCTGTTCCATCTTGCGATAGCATCAGCTAATGTTTTCTCAAAAGCATGCCCTATATGGGGCTTTGCATTCACATAATCAATTGCAGTTGTAATATAAAATTTCTTTTTCATACAAAACAAAAACAAGAGAGATATAAAAACTTAATCATTTAATAAATTTCTCAACATAATTTACCCAATCAATTTCATCGGTTCTTTTTCTTAACAAACTTCTATCTTTTTTAAATTCCCCTTTGTAAACTTTCCCTGGATGTTCTATTTTCCCTCTCTCGCTTGAAAAAGAAAATATCTTGCAATGAAGACCACAAGAATCTTTAATCAAATTATCATAATGAACAAAATAATCATCAGAAGAGAACAACTGATTAAAGAGCCTTTCTTCAATTAAACCAATCTCGCGCGAATCATTAATAATCCCAACTGTCCATCTGTGTCTTAAAAAAATCTGTTCTCCTCTATCAGTTTGAACATAATAATAAACTTTTCTTTTTACCATACTTTTTAAAACTTTAAAAGATTTATAATTATTATTGTAATAGACATGGCAAATAAAAAAAGAGGTTCAAAAAAAATAAAAGAGCTAAAACACAACGCAAGAAGGCACAGCATCAAAGAAGGGCTTTTCACGTCGGCAAGAGAGGCTTTTGGTGATTATTATGTTTCGCCTTTTGCAATAGCAATAAATGCAAGCAACACAATAATTGCATTGTTAACTTCTGTTTCAGGTCTTTTAGGTCCAGCAAGCCAAACATTCAGTTCAAAACTTATTGGAAAATTTTCAAGAAAAAGAATAGTCCTCAAATCATTTTTTTTCGAATCCTTAAGCTGGCTTCTTTTAGTAGCAATAGCAATTTTGTTTTACAAAAATATAATTACAAGCACGCTTCCGCTTTTGCTTTTAATTTCATTTGCACTATATTCAATTCTCGCAAACATAGGACACCCTGCTTGGTTTTCATGGATTGGTGATATTGTCGACGAGAAATACAGGGCAAGGTGGTTCTCAAAAAGAGATTTATTGCTAGGGGTTACTTCAATTGTGCTTGCAATCCTCGCCTCGGTTTTTTTAGATTATTTCAAAAAAAGAAACTGGATGCTCTTTGGATTTATGATTTTATTTTTCCTGGCATTCCTAATGAGATTTTTCTCATGGAGAATTCTTAAAAAACAATACGAGCCAAAAATAAAATTAAAAAAAACTCCACATTTTTCATTTAAAGAATTCATTGTAAATGCTCCAAAGAATAATTTTGGTAGATTCGTAATATTCAGAAGTGTCTTTGCATTTGCAACAGCAATTTGTTCCCCTTTCTTCGCTGTATACCTTCTGAAAAATATAAACTTTAGTTATACAGAATACATGGTTGTAACACTTGGCGGAACATTTATATCGCTGTTTGCATTAGAATTGTGGGGGAAATTCGCAGACAGATACGGAAATTACAGAACAATTGTAATTGCATCGATTTTCATTTCCATAGCCCCTGTTTTGTGGGTGCTTTCTCAGTCAATGATTTATCTTCTTTTAGTCCCTTCAATAATCGGTGGCGTTGCATGGACAGGATTTTATCTTACAGCACGCGATTTTATATACGACAATGTCAGTCCGCAAAAAAGAAGCCAATCTGTTTCGTATTACAACATGATGAGCGGATTCGGCATATTTTTCGGAGCACTTCTCGGAGCATTTTTAATAAAAACAATAAATACAGAATTTGTTTCTTCAATAATCGCAGTATTTATAATAAGCAGCATCGCGAGATTCCTTGCAGTTTTGATATTTATTCCAAGAATAAAAGAAATTAAAAAAATAGAAAAATTCAACAGCAAAAGTTTTGAAAACCTCCTTTTAAAAGAAACAAAACCAACTCTCATAGAAGAAACCAGGCAATTAATGTCAATTAAAAAATATTTAGAGGAAAAATAGTCCTCCACAAAATATTTAAACAAAACCAAACAAGCACTATGATGTTCAATAAAAAGATATGCAAAAAATGCGAAAATAAAATAAGCGATAAATATGATTTCTGTCCTTATTGCGGAAGCGAGGTTAATGAAAATTCAAAAGATGAATGGGGAATGCTCGGAGAGAACGACACTGGAAATGAATTTGACAATCTCTTTAACTCCATGCCTTTTAGAGGAATAAGCGGAAAAATGATAAACAAAATGCTCGGAAGCGCAATGAAAATGCTTGAAAAAGAAATGCAAAAAGAAACGAGAAACCAAGATACAGGTGTGAGAACAAATTTTGAGTTATTCATCAATGGACAGAGAGTAGACCCAAGAAACATAAGAGTTACAAAAAGACCAATTACTCAAAAAGCTCCTGTCAAAAAAGAAGCTGTATTAAATAATTTCTCAAATGAAAACCTGAAAAAGTTTTCATCTTTGCCAAGACACGAGCCAGCGACAAACATAAGAAGACTTTCAAACAAAGTTGTTTATGAAATTGAAATGCCTGAAATAAAATCAATAGAAAACGTCTCAATAATCAAGCTCGAAAACAGCATCGAAGTCAAAGCAGTTTCAAAAAACAAGTCTTATTTTAAACTGATTCCAATAAATCTTCCAATAACAAATTATAGTCTATCAAAAGGGAAATTGGTTCTGGAATTAGGGGTAAAGGATTAATCACAAAAATCTTTAAATATGGCGGTCTTAACCTAAGAAAATGGGAAAATTGCATGTAGGAATTATCCTTGACGGAAACAGGAGATTTGCAAAACGCCTCATGAAAGAGCCGTGGAAAGGACATGAATTCGGGGCTGAAAAAGTAAAAAGATTATTTGAATGGGCAATAAAATTAAATATAAATGAATTAACAATTTATTGCTTTTCTTTGGAAAACTTGAACAGGCCAAAAAAAGAATTTGATTATCTTATGAATTTATTTAAAAAAGAATTTGAAGAATTGAAAAAAGACAAGAGAGTGCATGAAAATAAAATAAAAATAAATTTTATTGGGAAAAGAGAAGTCTTGGATAAAGAACTCCAAGAAAAAATGAAGTCTATTGAAGAACTGACAAAAAATTATTCTGGCTACACAATTAATTTCGCACTTGCATATGGAGGGCGACAAGAAATAATTCAGGCAATAAAAAAGATGGTAGAAAAAAAACAGGAAACAAACGAGAAAAATCTTAAAGAAAATTTGTGGCTGAAAAGCGAGCCGGACTTGATCATAAGAACAGGCGGGGAAAAAAGAACCAGCAATTTTCTCCCGTGGCAGTCAATTTATAGCGAATGGATTTTCCTTGACAAACTCTGGCCTGAATTCAGCGAAGAAGATTTAGTTGAATGTATAAAAGAATTTGAAAGCAGAAAAAGAAGGTTTGGGGGGTGAAAATCAAAGGTTTTAACTAAGTTTTTTTAAAAGTCCAGAAACAATTCCTTTATCTGTATCAATTTTATCAGACATTGATTTTAATTTAGTCAGAACAATATCAGTAGAAGGTTTTTCCGAGTAAGGAATTCCTTTATTCTGAATAATTTGTTTCAATTTTAATGCACTTCTTATATGGGGGAGGTAAAAATCATCCGAGAATTTATTTTCATACATTATCACTAAGGAAACCTGCCTGGTATTCTTGCCTTTCTCTAAAATTGCTACTTCCCCTACTCCTAGTTCACCAGATTCAAGTCTTCCGATTATAGTACCAGTATCGTGTGAAAAAATGTTATAACCTTCATCAGTTAATTCTTGTTCACTCAAGTCAAAATTTGAAAAAAACTTTTTAATTCTATCGATTCTTGTCTTATCCCTCTTTCTTGCATTTTGAGATTCTCTCTTCATATGAGCTTCATAACCTGGTTCAATTTTTCCTGAGAGGGGATTGAAATCTGGACCATCTGCTCTCCTATCATAATATCCTAAAATATCTGGCATTGTGATGTAAAAAAGAAACAGACATATTTATAGATTTGTATCATTTATTATAAGGATTAAAAAATGAGCCTGCACAGATTTGGGCTCTGAATAAATTCAGGCCTGCGTCATTTTTGCTCACACAAAAATAACACAAACTAAAGTTCAAATCCTGCGATTTCACCGGAGGCAATTGGAAATCGCCGCTCCGCAATTTGAGGAAGTTCAAAAGAAAGGAAATTAAAATTTCCATGTTTCCTTAATAGGAAAAACCAGCGGGTTTCTTTTATGAACCTGCACTATGCGAAGTGAACTACAAACAACACAAGCATTCAAACTTGTTTGGCAGTCAGGTGAATGAAATGAGCCTGCACAGATTTGAACTGTGGACTTCTGCCTTGCTGAATTCTGAAATCAAATTCTGCAATCGAAACGCGAGTTTCGGTTTATCAGAGCAGCGTTCTACCAGGCTGAACTACAGGCTCATAAATAAACCAGAATTGAAACATTTATAAAAGTTGTGAAACCCTGTATAGGTTCATGACATTTGTCACCCCCCGAAATAAATTTCTGCAGGTGTTTTTCCCTCGAGACTTGTATGAGGTCTGAAATGATTATATCTC
>PCYG01000001.1 GCA_002763025.1 Candidatus Woesearchaeota archaeon CG10_big_fil_rev_8_21_14_0_10_32_24
CGTACTTCTCAGGTGCTGTCGTAGTTTGTTAGTTTTACAGTTTTTAGGGGTGGGGTGACTAAAGTTTTATATAGAAATGTTATTGATTAGTTTGTTATGGCAAGAAAGAGGATGGTGTTAAGTTCAAGTGGTGTAATTGGAAATCTCTTCACAAAGTATGGATTAGACACCAATGTTCTTGTTGATTTAATTCTCTATCCAAAAGCTGTAGATTACTTCAAGAAAAGAGGATACTCATTTCCAGATAAATTTCTTTGCACTCTTAGTCAATGTATTGGAGAATGTAAAGGCGTTCTGATTAACAGATATGATTATTCAGAAGATAGAGCAAACAAAGAAATTGACAGGACTCTTGAAGAGTTTATGATAGAGAAACTTCCAAATGTTGTTATTGAAGATGATATTGAAGTAATTGAAGAAATTGGACAAAAGTATGAGTTAAATGATGAGGATGTTCCAATCATTTATGGATTTTGGAAGTTAAAAGTAAACATTATTGTTGTAAGGGACAATGCTTTTGAAAACACTTGTAAAGAATTAAATATTAATGCAATCAGATGGCCAAGTTTTAGTTAAACTCTTCTAATGCAAGAAGTTGGTAGGCTTTTCTTTTGTTTCCGTGGGATTGTTTTAATGCTTTTTCCCATCTTTGTTTTCTATAAGATTGTGTTTTTTGATATGAATCTTTTAATACTGATTCTTGACTCATCATAGCATGAACCATCCTAAAGGAAACAGCATCCCACATTTTTTTGTTAAAGTCTTCCAACTGATGAAGAACTTCCTGTCCGATTTTATTAACGTTAACTGTTTCTTGCATATTAGTAGTAGTAGAAGTAGTAGTTTATAAAATTTGCTAATATTTTAGTGTTACTACTTCTAAAAGAATAAAATAGAAAAATTTATAAACATCACATCATTTTGTGCTTGTTGAGGGCTAAAAATGGAAAAAATATTAGCACAATATTCCTACCAAGGAAGAGAAATCGGAAAATTGGTTCAATATAACGACCTAGGCGATAAAGAATTAAGAACAGATTTAACACTTTCTGATGCAGAACAATTGCTCTGGGATATGCCTGTTGTAGATAAGATGCATATTCAAAAAAGAGCATATGGTGTGTTAAAACTTGCAGAACATCACAGATTAAATCCTATTGAATATATTGATAATGCTGAAGTTATGGATTATGTTCTTGAGAATGGTTATAAAAATTTGAATGAGTTAAATAGAGGAGACCGTAGAGCATGGGAATTAGTTAGAGAAAGAGGATTAGTAGCAAAACTTTTTCCTGAATTGAAGCCGTTTGAAGAATAAATTGTTTTTAATTATATTTTACCCCACCCCCAATAATCAGTTTTTCTTTAAGTAATACTAACAGTTTTAGTTTTCTATACGTAGACAGCACCGTTTTAGAGAAGAGATTATCTGAAATGATTGAGGTTATCTAGGCAATTCAAAAATTAAACTTAACGATGTTATGTTTCAGGGGGTTTATCCCCCTGCAAGCATGGAACATGCGCAGAGTTTAGAAGTGTTTGTTGTAGTTAGATGTCCCCACTTGTTTAGATAGTAGTAACTATTTAGTAATAAAATAGATAAGTTTTATAAATGGCTCTGTTTTTTTAATCTAAAATGATTCGTCAAATATTAAATGCACCTACTGGTCGCGGTAGAGGTGGTTATTCCCCATTAATTCATGGACTTCCATTAGATAAATATAGAGAAATTGCTCCTGTTGAAATTGAACATGTTGATACCTGGAGGTTAAGATTTACAGACAGACCTGGAAGCTTCTTAACATTTTATGATGTTGCAAGAAAATGGGAGGATTCATTTGTTAAATCTGCTTACACTAAAAGTTACGAATTGCCATTAGTTTGCCCAATTGTAGTTGATGATGCAGGATATATTTATGATGGAAATCATCGTGCTGCTGCGGCAAGAATCCATGTTAATAAAGTACCTGCAATTGTAGTAAAAGATGAAAAAGATCTTAAAGGTATTGAGAAATTAGTTGAAGCAGGAGTTTTTTTCTGGCCTCATGGATTTGATTATTTGACTGAACCTGGAGAGTTTGATTCCATAGATTATACATTAGATTTAGAAGAATTAAAAAATATATCATTTGTTCCATGTTTTGATGAACAGGCAGTATATTATAGTTCAGAGCCATTTTCTCAAAGAGCATTAGAGTACTGTGTTGGAAGAATCATTCACGGAAAACAGATAGGAGAGGACAGAAGTAGCCTGAATGATCATTTTGTTTTACCTGGAGAAAGAACTGTTCAGCAAGAACTAGAGAATGGACTTTATGAAAGAATCAAAGCTATTGCTTTAAAGAATAGAGTTCTCGGTTATTCTGGAATTGTTGACGCTGATGATGTTTCTCAAGAAGTTGTAATGTTATTAATGAGTTCTTTCAAATTAAAAAATTGCACTGCTCAAGAGTCTGAAGAATTTGATGAGGACGAATTAGAGTGGTGACAAGAGTAAAGTGGGGGGCATAGTAGTTTTAAAATACAAACACTTCTAAATTAAACATAACGATGTTATGTCCCCCAGACTTTATGTCTTGGTGCGAACGTAGTGGTGAGCAAGTTGGTGTGAGAGCCAAAACTTTTAATAACCATAAGGTTTCTTAGAGTTTAATGACTTCAGAAGATGTAGATCAGTTAGCTATGAAAATTTGGAATTATCATCATGTTAATCATAAGCTTGAGAAAGCCGATGCTATTTTTGTTCTTTGTAGCCATGATTTAAGAGTTGCAGATTATGCCACAAAGTTATTTTTTGATGGTTTTGCTCCAATAATTATTTTTTCTGGTGGAATTGCTCATCAAGGAGATTTAGTAGAAACTCCATGGGAAAAACCGGAAGCAGAAATGTTTGCTGAAAGAGCAATTCAATTAGGGGTTGCTGAAGATAAAATCATTATTGAAAATAAAGCAAAAAATTGTGGGGAAAATGTTCTTTTTACAAATAAAATTTTGAAAGAAAAGAATCTTAATTTTAATTCTTTTATTGCTGTACAAAAGCCATATATGGAAAGAAGAACATATGCAACTATTAAAGTTTATTGGCCTAATAAGAAAATAATTGTAACTTCTCCACCAATTAAATTTGAAGATTATCCAAATAAAGATATTTCTAATGATGATGTGATTAATATTATGGTTGGAGATCTACAAAGAATAAAAATATATCCAGAGAAGGGATTCCAAATTTTCCAAGAGATACCTAATGATGTGTGGGAAGCGTATCAAGAATTGGTGCGATTGGGAGATACAAAACATCTTCTGAAGTCTACATAAAGCTCTCACGCCAATTGGACTTAACGATGTTAAGTTCCCCCCACTTTATGTGGGGGTCGTAGCGACCGTAGGGAGCGGAGAAGTTTTCTGTCGTTGTAGAATAGAGATTGACGCTGGAGTTTTCCAGTTAGTTCAGAGATAAAGGCACTTAAACAACAAAGTATTTATACTTCTTTATTTAGATTAGTAATTATGAGTTTGCCCCCAGAGTTTATTCAATCAATAAGGAAAGATGTTCAACTGATTCTTCAATTATTGAGAAGAAGAAGGAAAAGTTATAGTCTTGACAACCCAGAAGAGTTAGGAAGAGATATTTACAATTATTATCATTCACATTCTAGAGAAACAATAACAGAAGAATTAATGCTTGTTAAAGGAAAATTAAGAGAAACAATGATTGAACTTAATTCTTTTGGATCATTCAAAAGTGAATTTGATAGAGAAAAAGATGCATATGTACGTTTTTATTCTTGGGATCCAAAAGACAATCCAGAAGAAAGCATTATTGATTCTTGTACTGTTCGCATTTATCTAAATCCAAAATTAGGACATTTTAAGGATGTTATTGTTGATTTGATGAGATTTTATTCTAGAATGCCCTCAACCAGAAAGGCACCGTTGATGTTTAAGATTCCATTTTGGGCTAATCTTCAGCCAATTATGGTTGAGAAGAGTGATAAGATTGTAATTTATGCAAATCCAAAAAATAGATTAATTGAGAGGTTAGTTGCAAGAATTAAAAATTATCCTAATGATTATTTTAATGATGCAATTCCTCTTTTTACTCATAGAATTAGAAATGGGGTTGGCAGAGCATATGAACCAAAAGAAGAGAATGTTTTTGTTAGAGCTTTGCGAAGAATAACTGGGAAAGAAAATTTATATCTTTCTTATGGTCAACACATTTCTTTTCTTATTGCAAGAGGAATTCAGATGGCAGTAGTTAATGAAGGAATTAGAAGAAAGGGGCAAACTTTTGAATTTAATACTTTAGAAGATCATCTAATAGCAAAAATTGGAACAAGAACTATGGTTTTTGTATTGAAGAGATGTAAAGAAGATTTAGATTTATAGATTTGTTTAAGTGCCTACATTGAGTTAAAGTTTCTTTTACGAAAGCGTCAATCATCAAGTCCATAGAGGTTAGCGATA
>PCYG01000026.1 GCA_002763025.1 Candidatus Woesearchaeota archaeon CG10_big_fil_rev_8_21_14_0_10_32_24
TCTTATAGAGAATAAACTAATGAAATATAAATTTATTCCTTAAATTTCAAAAAGGCCAGAACAAAGACCCAGCATCATAGCTAGAAAAATAATTAAGAATACCTTTAACTCACCTCTTTGATCCAAGTACATCTACTTAATTAAAATAGTATATAGTTTAAATACTTTCGCCTAAATTTGCTCTGTCGGACAACTCATAACTAAATTCTCATAATTTTAACCAACTTCTTCAAATCTTGCTAAAATCCCTAAAATTTTGAAAATTGCAGAGAGTTACTTCTCTTCTGATCGTATTTTTTCATACGCTCATAATCAATGAACTTTCTTCCTGCCTCTTTGAGACAGTTCTCTTCTTTTTGGCTTCTTACACACTCGCCAAAAATTCTTTTAGTTGAGGAGTTATATCCCTCAATATTCCATCTGTGCCCATACTTGAATTTGTCACGCCAAGAATCATATCCACCAAGTTGTTCCATTTCTCGAACAGCTCTGTGCATTGGATCAAGTCCTTTGTTTAATGCATTTTTTGGCATCTTAATAACGGGGCGAATACCAAATCTCTGAAGGAGTTTGTAAAATTCTTCAACATAATATGCTCCATCTCCGGCAAGATCTTCTATCTTAACATCTTGCAGATTAGCAAGATGTTTCTTTGCTAATTCATAATCTGCACATTCTTCAAGTGCAACCTGTACATCTAGAAGTTCTTTTGTGAACCTATCAATAACGAGATTTACTTTTATCCAGCCTCGTTTTACTTTCCATTTGTGTCTAATGTATTCTCCACGATTGGACAACTTATTGCCAGTAACATCGACAGCAACCCGATATTTTTTACTCTTGTCTATGTCAAGAGTAAGTTCTAACTTGTTTAAACGTTCTATAATTATACTGTGATTACATACACTCAAACGAGGGATATAATATGATAGCTTTCGCAATGCTCCCTCTAACTTTCTTGAATCAAGAAAGTTGTGCATGGGAGAAAGCCAGACAAATAAACTGTCTGGATATTCATAAGGTCTTCCAACTTTATCTTTATTCATCTGGACAAGCTCATCATCCCAATTTTCCAAGAAGTCAAAATCAAAGAAAAATTCCCCTCGGATAATAAGTTCTTCATGATAAACTTTCCAATCTCTTGTATCTTCGAATTTTTTACCCCATCGATCTCTTTTTGTTTTTACCATAAATAAACCAACAGGTTTAAATATGTTTAAACCTTTCTATTCTTTAGAATGAAAAAGATAACAATTGAAAATGGAAGGTTCCATCTTGAAGATGATATTGAAGAAGTTGTTGAAGGAGAGGTTAGGAAAATTGGAAATGGTGGAATGATTATGTCTTCAAAGAAACACATCGACAAAAAAGTGTATGTCTTAGTTAGGAAGAATTAATTACCCGACAGAGCACCTAAATTAAGGTTTGTTAGAACAAATGGAGTATTTTAGATCTTTAAATGCTATAGGTGGACCTGATAAGTAAGTCAAATAATTATTACTTCCTATAACAGAAATTTTGACTCCAGAATCACTAGAAGGTGGAGAACCATCTCCGAAATCAAAACCATTATTATAAAAAGTCAAATCACCAAGATTACATTTCAAATTTTCATGAAGAAACCTTTATAAACAACCCTCATTCTAACGAAGTGTTACGCACACATAAGGTTTATTGATGCAAAAATGACCTTAATTTATAATTATAGGTGAAAAAACATGGCAAAACAAACAATTGAAACATTAATTCAAGCTGGGAAGGCAACAGCTGCACCACCATTAGGTCCAGCTTTAGGTCCAACAGGTGTAAACATTGGACAAGTAGTCGCAGAAATCAACAAGAAAACAGCAGATTTAGCAGGTATGCAAGTTCCTGTAAAGGTAACAATTGATACAGAGACAAAAGCATTTACCATTGAAATTGGAACACCACCTGCAACAGCTCTTATTATGAGAGAAGCTGGTATCAAAAAAGGTGCAGGAAATCCTTTAGCAGATAAAGTTGCAGATTTAAAAATCCAACAAGTAATGAAAATTGCGAAAACTAAAGAAGATGCATTATTAGGTAAAAATCTTAAAATGAAAGTTCTTGAGATTGCTGGAACATGTCAAAGTATGGGGGTCATGATTGAAGGAATGCCTGCTTTTGAGACTATTCCAAAAATCAAAGCTGGGATGTTTGATGATATCATTGCTTCAGGAAGAACAGAATTATCCGAAGAAGAAAGAAAATCCTTAGAAGAAGAAAGGAAAAAACTCCAGAAAGATATGGAAAAACGTAGAACTGAGTTTGAAGCGAAAGCGAAAGGAATCCTGAAAGCATTTGAAGGTAAGCCTGCTAAAGTTATTAGAAAAGCAATGGAAGAAGCAGAAATCCCAATGCTGATCATCAATGAATTAGCACCAGCTGAAGAGAAGAAGAAATAAATTTCTTCTGTTTGATTTTATCTCTTTTTTTATTTTTTTTATACTTTTTTTTTTAAAAATTAATTCTGTTGATATATACTAGTCCGTAAGTGAAATCTGTAACTTTTACGGACTAGTCTATATGAAACGTATTAATGAGTTACAAATTCCTGATGCGTTTCAGTATAAATTAAAATTCCTTTGGAAGATAAAAATCAAAAAACCAACCACAGCAAGCTTGGGGTATGTACACAACAGAAACAATCATCGCAACTTGCTGTTATATTCTCCAGTTAATACATCTAGACGACAATTTCGTTATTTCCGGCCCAAAGGGCTTTTAGTTAATACATCAAGGGCAATCTCTACTTTCAGTTTCCCAATTTTTTATTTTGGCACAGAGTTTTTTAGGGGTTTCTTCATTCCAAGCCGAAGGCTCATGTAGTTTAAAGGATCAAGGGCGGGCGTTATTCAATTTTTTTCTAATGATTTTAATCTGTTCTTCAATTAGATTTTCAATAACTTCCTCCATCTTCAGAACAAAATTTCTTGCTGTTTCTGAATCTTTTTTTAGTTTTTCTAAATCAATGTCTTCTGTTACATAATATTGAGTATCAACACGTAACTCTTTTGCCAGTTGTAATTCGTTGTAAAAATGCTCTTCAACCAAATTATCTTCTACAAAAAGAAAACTCATTAAAGAAATTGTGCAATCATGAATCTCAGATTTTATTCCACATTTTTGGAGCAGTGCATAGAAAGCAAAATAACGAGCATAATAAGCTGTCGTTGAAATCCAATCAATTTCATCTTTTTCAGTCGCAGACTCCAACATATTCAAACTGCTTTTTGCTTTCTTAATGTAAACATTACAAAGATTATCATTTGGTTCTTCTAATTTGATGCCTCGTTTCTGTTTGAAACACCAAGATACATGACTTTTAGGATTTTTATCTTCTTTCATCATAAAACCTCCATAATGCATTAATAAATTGTTCTTGGTTTTGAAGAATGATATGATTTTTAATGATTTCTATTGTTAAAGGGTCTTTTTTTCTTAGTCCTAATTCAAAATTCTTTAATGTTGATTTCTTAATATTGATAGTTTTTCCATAAGTCTTACCAATGCTTTTGATATCTTGAATTTCTTTATCTGAAATTTGACCTAGATAAAAGAGATCAATATCGCTATCATCTTTAAATGTTCGTTTTGCATAAGAGCCAAAAAGAATGATCGTACCTGAAAGTTTTAGATTAAAAATTTCTTGGGTTATTTTTTTAATGAGGAATATATCTTCCAAAAATGTAGTAGTTTCAACTATCTCCGAAAAAGTTATGTGATTCTTGGTAATAATGTTCTCAAAATTCAATAAATATAACTTGTTTTTGCCAACAGTTTTAGAAATAAGAATTTTGTCTTTTCCCAATACATTGAGATGAGGCAAAAGAGTGACGTGGCTTTTTTTGATTAGTTTAGCCATCTCTCTAACATGAAACTGTGCTAAATAATCAGATTTATACAGTGAGATTATTTTTATTTTGTTATTGGTTGTTTTATCTACCATGTGGTACGAATAATTACCAAGAATATAAAAATGTTTCGCTTATTTATGTTGTCTTTTGTTAGTGGTAAATAAATAAAAAAATTTAGAAATAATTACTTGTTTAGGGGGTATATGATAAAAGAAGCAAATCTTCAAGACACTACTAGAAAAGTTCAAGAAGTTCCGCTAGAGGAAAGAAGAATTATTGTATATACGGGTGTACATCCTCATGAAGGAACTACGGAATTAGCAAGACCGCATGAAGATCGTTGGAAACAGTACGGAGTATTAGTAGTTGCACATCCTCATGATTCTACGCCTCATGCGATTTGGCAAAGACAAAAAGAACTTTGTGTGGATGGTCAGTTTAGGCCACTTGATCATTCTATAAATATGTCTGAAACTGATTTTGAAAATGCATTTGCAGGTAAAGAACCTACACTTTTTTTGAGATTTCATGGAACAGCAATTCCATGGTTTGCAGAAAAGTGTGGAGATAAACTTGCTGAATGGGCATCAAAACGAAGACTTACGATGGATACATGTTATACCCGGCATACTCCTCCCGAACCGTTCAAACAAATATATCGTAATTT
>PCYG01000078.1:0-2340 GCA_002763025.1 Candidatus Woesearchaeota archaeon CG10_big_fil_rev_8_21_14_0_10_32_24
TTACTTTATCAACCAGAGTAGGATTCTCTTGCGCTTTTCGTAATGCAATTAATCCACCTAAACTATGGCCCACTAAATTTACTTTCCTTCCCGTCCTTTGACAGAATTCATTTAATTTCTTTGATCTTCGTTTAACAACTTCTTCTAAATCTCCTGCATAAGCATATTCTCTTACAAATGATGTAAAACCATTTCCTTTAAGATGTTTAGCTAAACCAGCCATACACCTATGGGTTACAAGATATCCATGATACAAAAGAACCGGGGAAGAGTCTGCAGGAATCATTTCAGATGTTTCGTGATGATTCAAAACTTCATAAAAATAATTTTGTCCAATATTAGCTATAACATGAAGACCTGATTCTAGTTCACCCGTTACAGCATCTATAAAAGACATTATTAAAGTAAGAAAGAATGAATTATATATTTGTTATGCTATTTTAAGCTAATATGAAACTAAGCAAAGCTAATATGAAACCACAATTAATTTAAACACAGAATATTTCCTCAAGACAGGTGATATTTATGAAAGAACAAAAAAATAAAAAAAAGGATTCTACTGAAGATACTCAAAACCCTGTTAAAGAGCAAGGAATTCTTCCTGAGGAAACATCTGAAGAGATTTCTGAAGATATGGAACATGGTGATAAGGACGAAGATATTTATTCTGATGAAGGCCGTGATAAATTAGAAGATGATGATGAAATCGAACCATGGGAAGAAGGTTTTATGGAAGGTGCATCACAAGCAGGTCAATTAGGAAAAGATGCTTTAACAGGAGAATCATTAATGGATGTTGAAGATGTTGTTGAAACTGAGATTAATGGCAAAATGTATAGATTTGTTTCTGAAGAGAATGCAGTGAAGTTCAAAAAGAAAAAAGAAGCCGAGTAATAAGTTTATTATTTTATTTTTGTGTTATTATTTTCTGAAATCGGCTAACGAATAACAAGAGTTAGTTCTGGTCTCTAATCTATTTATTTCATTTTTTTGAAGAATATCACTATGACATTTAAAAAAAGATAATAATAAAAAAATTAAAAAAAAGAAATATTAAAAGAAAAAATTAATTTTTCTGCAAATCACTTAAAACAATATTAAACGCTTTATGTAATGCTGTTTCAAGGTCCCAATCGGATTTCTCAGATGTGAGAATCTTTCCTGCAAGGTCTATTTTCAGCTTTACCTCAAAGAGTGTTTGTTTTCCTTCTTTATTAGCTTGTTTTAAATGTACAGTCACATGAAATGTGTCATCAATCTTTCTTTGAAGCTTTTCTGCTTCTCGTTCTGTGATTGCATGAAGTACTTTTTCCTGATGTTCAGAAAGATTACAATCATGTAAACCTACATAATTCAAAACATAATTTGCGATCTTTTCTAAGGAGGAAATCTTTCCAAGAATATTCCGGACTGATAAAACTCCATAAAATTTCTCTGAATCTTGTACTAATAAAGATTTAACACGTTTTTGAACCATCTTCTCTACTGCTATTTTAAGTTTATCAGTTGGGGCAATTGTAATCAAATTATCATTGGTACTAAAATCGCCTACAGGAATCATAGGAAATGGTGTTGTTTCCACAGATGCAGCTTTAGAATGTAATGATGCATTAAAATTTCCGGATTTATCACGATGAGAAGACCAATTAATCGCCTTTCTAATAATATCACGATAACTTAAAATCCCATATAAATTTCCACCATCATAAACAGGTACATGATCTACATGTTCCAAACGCATAATATGCATTGCTTGTGATAAAGGATTATCTTTTGTAACATGATTTGATTTTATTATTTTAACTTCATTAACATTTAAAGAAGCGATACGTGGTAATTGTAATGCGAGTTTCGCTAAATCAATCGCTGAGACAACACCAATCACTTCTTTACCCTTACTTACAGGTAAATGATTAACATCCTGTTCAAACATCGTATGAGCTGCTTCTAAGACATCTGTTGCTTCATCCAAGATTGGTGTTTTCTGAATGAAATTTGTAACATCCACATCAGAAGGATCAACACTTAAATGAATAACTTTTTTCTTTTCAACTAACCCAAGATACTTTTTATTTTTGAATACTAAAGCAGAACGCTTTTCATATTGACGCATTTGACCAATAACCTCAGATAGTTTAGTTTTATCACTTAGTTCTAAGAAATCATTTTTTACAATAGAAGATATTTCCATTAATATACCACCTCCGTATACATGTTTTTGTTAATATATGGATATATATAAGTGTTCTGATATTAGGTAATACTTTAGCAAAATGAAGCAGAGATAGCACCGACTCACTTTTCTGCTGGTGGGATTGCACTGCGGGCACCCCGTAAGGG
>PCYG01000078.1:2359-3048 GCA_002763025.1 Candidatus Woesearchaeota archaeon CG10_big_fil_rev_8_21_14_0_10_32_24
TAAGATTCTAAAACATCTTTTAAAATCGTATTTTAATCTTTCTTACAAAAAGCTTTATAAATCACCTATCAAAACAGCTATTATTGGGAGATGTGGGCGTGCTTGCCTGAATCCAAAGAGTAATCATAACAACGGAGGCAAAAAATATGGGAATATACAGCAGAATCAGAGAAATCTGGAAAAAACCCCAAGAGGGTTTAGGTGAACTTTGGCGAGAGAGACTTCTTGCATGGAGAAAAGAAGATGCAACAACCAGAATTGAGCGACCTACAAGGTTAGATCGTGCGCGTTCTTTAGGATATAAAGCAAAACAAGGTTTTGTAATTATTAGACAAAGAGTACCAAGAGGAGGTCATAAAAGACCACGTCCAAATAAAGGACGTAGACCAAAACGATACGGTACTAAAAAGAACTTATCTAAAAATTATCAGCAAATTGCAGAAGATAGAGCTCAAAAGAAATTTTTGAACTTGACAGTATTAAACTCTTACTGGGTTATGCAAGATGGAATTTATTATTGGTATGAAGTCATTATGGTTGATCCAAATCATCCTGTAATTAAATCTGATAAAAACTTACAATGGTTACAATCTAAGAAAACAGAAAGTCGTGTATTCCAAGGTAAAACATCTGCTGGTAAGAAAGGTTCTGGTAAAAGGTAGATTTTTATACTTCTTTTTTTATTTTAT
>PCYG01000078.1:3091-3321 GCA_002763025.1 Candidatus Woesearchaeota archaeon CG10_big_fil_rev_8_21_14_0_10_32_24
ATTGTGCATTATTTGAAATAAACCATCCGAAAGTTCAAAAAATGTTATTAAAGAAAAATGATGAAATAAATGTGAGAATTGTGACCGATGATACATATCTTAAAAAATTTAATCAGCCCTTTGTGAAAGCAGATAAATCTGGCTTGATGCATAACAAGTTTTGTATAATAGATGATACATTTGTGTCAACTGGATCTATGAATCCTACAATAAATGGTATTCACAAAAAT
>PCYG01000078.1:3342-4051 GCA_002763025.1 Candidatus Woesearchaeota archaeon CG10_big_fil_rev_8_21_14_0_10_32_24
TTAATTATAAAATCAAAAACTCTTGCAACAAATTTTGCCGATGAATTTGAAGAAATGTGGAATGATACATTTAAAAAAGGTACGAATACTTTAAATCCAGAAATTAAAATTGGGGACGTTAGAATTCAAAATTATTTTTGTCCAGATGATCATTGTGCTGAACATGCAAAAGAAGAATTGATGAAAGCTAAAGAATCTATTTATTTTATGGTATTCTCATTTACGCATCAGGGAATTTCAAATATATTATTAATGAAACATTTAGATGGTCTTACAGTAGAAGGACTTCAAGAAGCACGACAGGCAAGTGTTATTTCACAATATAAACGTATTGATTTTAGTGGTATTGATATTATGAAAGACACAAACCCAAACAACATGCACCATAAAGTTTTCATTATTGACAATAAAACTGTGATCACGGGTTCATTCAATCCTTCTGAAGGTGGCGATTCTAAGAATGATGAAAACATATTAATTATTAGAAATGAAGAAATTGCAAGAAGATATTTAGAGGAGTATGAAAGACTCAGAGGTGAATCATAACATTGTTTTTCGTAATACTTTAGCAAAATGAAGCAGAGATAGCACCGACTCACTTTTCTGCTGGTGAGATTGCACTGCGGGCACCCCGTAAGGGGCTTCCCCCACCCGCAAAGAAATGTTAGAGTCGATAAACGTTCATAAATTGGTGCTTTCTCTGCTTCAG
>PCYG01000078.1:4071-5717 GCA_002763025.1 Candidatus Woesearchaeota archaeon CG10_big_fil_rev_8_21_14_0_10_32_24
CTGTTTTTCTGATGGCATTCTTCCATGATTTATAATAATGATTTCTCATCTTCTTTTCCATTACTGGTGTGAATTCTCTATCTTTTTTCCAACAGCGTTTGATGTGTTCAGCATCCTTCCAATACCCTACAGTTAATCCTGCTAAGTATGCTGCTCCTAAAGAAGTTGTTTCTATTACTGTTGGTCGGATGACATTCGTATTAAGAATATCTGCTTGAAATTGACACAAGAAATTATTTTCTGCAGCACCACCATCTACTTTTAAAAATTTGATGTCAATCCCTGAATCTTTTTCCATTGCTGTAAATAAATCTTTAATTTGAAAACAAATTGATTCCAATGCTGCACGAACAAAATGATTACGCGTTGTACCACGCGTGATACCCGTAATTAATCCGCGTACATTTTCTTTCCAATATGGTGCACCTAAACCTACAAACGCAGGAACAAAATAAACGCCTCCATTATCTTTAATAGATGTTGCCATTTTTTCTGAATGAGAAGCATGTTTTAAAATTTTTAATTCATCACGTAACCATTGAATGGCTGCTCCCGCAATATATACACCACCTTCTAAAAGATATGCAGGTTGACCTTTTGCATCACATCCCACTGTTGTCAATAAACCATATTTAGAAGTAACTTTCTTTTTCCCTGTATTAAATAATACGAAACCTCCTGTTCCATATGTACAATTTACAGTACCAGATTCAAAACAAGTCTGTCCAAATAAACCGGCTTGTTGATCTCCCGCAATCCCGGAGATTGGAATATGAGCTGGAAGAACACCTGATTTCACTGTATACCCAAAAACATGTGCTGATGGATGTACTTCTGGAAGAATCTTTGCAGGCACATTAAATAATTGTAAAAGATAAGGATCCCATTCTAGTTTTTCAATATTAAAAAGTAATGTTCTTGATGCATTAGTGTAATCTGTTGCATGAACTTTCCCCCCTGTTAATTTCCATAATAACCATGTATCAATGGTTCCAAAAAGAAGTTCACCGGCTACGGCTTTCTTTCTTGCGCCAGGGACATTCTTAAGAATCCATTCAATTTTAGTTGCAGAAAAATAAGCGTCAACTTTCAAACCTGTTTTTTTCTTGATCTTACTTACAGCAGATTTATGTTTTTTAAGAAGTTCACAACGTGTTGATGTCCGGCGACATTGCCACACAATTGCATTATAAATTGGTTTACCTGTATTTTTATCCCATACAACGGTGGTTTCACGTTGGTTTGTAATACCAATCGCTTGAATAGAACTTGGTGAAACGGTTTTCAATACTTTCTGAATAGAATTATTAACAGTGCGCCAAATGTCTAAAGGATTATGTTCCACCCATCCTGGTTTGGGAAAATATTGTGGGAATTCATGATATGCACTTGCAATCTTTTTTCCAAATTTGTCATATACGATTGCTCTACTTCCTGTCGTTCCTTGATCAATTGCTAAAATATATTTAACCATCATCTCTTTTTTTAGTTATATAGTTTATAATTATGTAGATTATAAGTTAGCATAAAAATCTATCGGAATATGTGAGATGGAAAATAGACAATCAAAAACCCAACCACAGCAAGCTGTGGGGTATGTTTAGATTAATATTGGGTTTTTGGTGCAAAAAATGAGTTTCATTTTT
>PCYG01000078.1:5737-10021 GCA_002763025.1 Candidatus Woesearchaeota archaeon CG10_big_fil_rev_8_21_14_0_10_32_24
ATTCGCAAACAATTAAGAAGGAGACTTCATAGATTTATCCAATAAACTTATAAATATACACTCAAAAAGAACTTTATAAAATACAAGGTGAAATAATATGAAAGTAGAAAAAGGAAATAAAATAAAAGTTGAATACGAGGGTAAATTTGATGATGGTACTGTTTTTGATGCTTCCAGTATTCATGGAAACCCATTAGAATTTGTGGCAGGAAAAGGTCATGTTGTGCCTGGATTTGATAATGCTGTTGTTGGCATGGTATTAAATGAAGAAAAAGAAATCACAATCACACCTGAAGATGGTTATGGTCCTATTAATGCAGAATTATCTAAAGAAGTTCCGAGAGATCAATTACCTAAAGATGAAGAACCAAAAGTAGGTATGATGCTAGGCGTTGGTTTACCAAATGGTCAACAAGTTCCTGCAATGATTACAAATGTTACAGAAGATAAAGTCACAATTGACTTAAACCACCCCTTAGCTGGAAAAACCTTACACTTTAAAATTAAAGTTGTAGACATTTCAGAAGCAACTGAAGAAGATTTAAAGGAAGAAGAAGAGGAAGGCTGTTGTGGAAGTGGTCATTGCGGGTCTCATTCTGAAGAAGGAAAAGAAAAAGAAGGCTGTTGCGGTGGTGGACATTGTAGTTCATCTGATGGAGATGAAAACGATGAAGATGACGAAAAATCTGATGTAGAAGAAACTCCTGAATCTAAACCTGAATAAATTTTTATAATTATTTTTTTTTAATTAATTTTTAGAAAAAAAACTATTTTTGATTTTTACTATAATTCTGATAAAATTGAAACATCAAAACACCTGTTTCTCGTGCTGGAAATTCTTGATATGCCATTGTATAATTTGTAGCACCTAATTCTTTAGCATTTTTTATAATCGTATTTAGACGACGAACATTCAGTTCCCCACGTTGATTTTCAGAAGGAAGTCTACCATCAAGATCCATTGAACCATCTTCAATAATGGGTTTATAATTATTTCATTCTTTTTCTAATGGTGATTCAATAGGATACAAACCTTTTTTTCCGAAAGCTGTGATAACACCACTTTGATAACATGATTCAGAAATTTTACGTTTTACCATCAAAATAGAAGTAGACTTATTCTTTCTAACTCATGGTACCATTGAAAGTGTCTTAAAGAATATGGACAATAAAATATATATTTTTAGGGGTGTAAAACAGAAATCACAATGGGTTAGATAAATAGTTATTAGAAATAAAAATTCTAACGGAGCAAGCATCGGGTTATTAAACCAAACAAGAAATGAAATAAAAAGCCTCTGCCGAGATTTGAACTCGGGACCTTTACCTTACCAAGGATACGCGATATAAATATCTTAACGCCATTTAGTGAGGGTGATCCTTACCACTAGGCCACAGAGGCAATAAGAAAGAGAGAATAACAACTGTTTTTAAAGATTACTGTTTAAAAGACCTTCATTCAGAAGATTCTTTCAATTTTCTTTAACCATCCTTCAGGAGCAGGAATTGTACCTCTTTGCATACCACTTATCGTATGATACATTGTTTTGGAAGCTTTTGAGGGTTGACCATTTCCAATAATTAATTCTATACTATCTGGAGAATCAATAATTTTTCCATCTCTTCGCATTGAAGAAAATGTAGGAACGTATTTATCATGAAGTATTGAATTTTTTTTAATAATCAATCCTTTAACAGGTGAAACACATGCAGCATTACCTACACATCCCATTCCTGTAACCTCATTAGAAGCAATACCATCAATTAATTCTTCTAAAGAAAATTCACGTTGATTTTCAATCATAACACCTTCATGTGCAAGATAGTCTCTTAACTCAAGGAATGTTTTTACAGTATTTGAATCTAATACACCATCACCGAAAGGAGGAAAAGTAATTTTCCAATTTTTATCAACAAATATATTTGAGGCCCCCGTTTCTCTTAAAAAACGTTTGGTATAATCTAGATAAAGAACTTCATTTGCTCCTAAACTTGTACCAATAGCTTTTGGGAAAACATGCATGGCATAATTCCCACCTAATTTAGCTTCACCGGCGTTAATTCCACGATGATATTCATCCTGTAACCATAATTTAATTGAATCAGTAAAATAGGGACCACCCATTTTAATATAAATAGCGAAACGAGCTAATGCACCATATTTGACACCTAATTTCTTTTCGGTCCCAATAAGGATTGGTCTAATATATCCAGAAGCACCATTAATTGGAGACCCATCTTTTAGTTCAGGAAAATATAATCGGTCAATGTCAATTAAAGTTTTGTATCCAGCAAGTTGTGCTTCAACAGAGGGAGAAGGTAACATGATTCTATTTGCACCACGTTTCATTCTTGCGGCATTCATTTCTGGACGCCAAATATATAACTTACCATCAATTTTATTAAATTTGCCACCTTCAAATAAACCAGCACCATAATTAAAAATATCAGAATCGGGTGTTAAATTAAACTCTTGAAAGGGTATAATTTTTCCTTCATCCCATGCCCCTACCCATTTGTAAGGGGAGTCCCATTTCCCTATTCCATCCATAACAAACATATGAGCAGTTGGTATTGAACCAAATAAAGGAGTAGAATCAGTTTGATATCTTTCTGTAATTCTATTAGAATTCAATCTAATTTTCATGATATTAATTTAAGAAGAACTCTTTAATAATAGTTATGGAATAGTATACTGAAATTCCTTAATTGCCGAATGGAATTTCATATATACTCAACGCTAAATGAAATTTGGAACTTAATTCATTTAGCGTTTGTATATACCAACGAAAAGTTCACAAAAATACTTTTCGTTCAGTATATACCCTTAATGGTAAATAACCTTATGGAGTGATAAATCTTAATTGGTATAACTAAATCATCAAGAACCAACTAAAGAGAACTTTGCATCATTCAATATTCAACCTGCAAAGTTCTCTATTGAGATTAATTATTAAAAACCACATCATATTTACTAGAAAAATAAATTTAACATTGAGAATATTCTTTCATTTTTTCTTTATAAGTTGAATATTCAGTTAATATTTCTTTATCTAATTCATTAGTTATGTTGTCAGACAAATCATTTTTATCATAAAATCTATCTAGTAAATCAAAAAATGTACTAAACTGTGTAACATCATCATCTGGAAGAGTATATACCATGCAACCCGGCGTTATCCTCACTTTATTAATGTTATATATCTGTTTACATTGAAAATAATTGATTAACATTTTCTGTAATAAGGTTGCTTTTTTCACTTCCACATAAACTTCTTTCATATAACCTTTAATTTTAATGTTTTTAGGAAAATAAATTGGATATTGCTTATTATTTAACAAAGGTAATTTGAAGTCACCTTCTTCAATATTATTTTGTAACTTTTTTACAGATTTGCAAAAATTAAATTCTTCAGTCAATGAAGAAGAAATTTTTCTATTTCTTGGTAAATAAATCTCCCACCTAGAATATCTTTCTGAAAATATTTCAATCAGGGTTTTTTTAGTTACTAACGATGGCCCAAAAGAATTTTCTGGAAGAATTTTCCAAAGCCGATGTAAATGTATATTTGCCGGTTCATTGTCTTTAGAAAAATAAATTTCTGTTTCTTCAAGAAGATTATAAGTACACCAAGCAGAATAATAGTTCTTATGTTGTTCAAAATATTTCCCAATTGTAATTATTTGTTCATTAGTAAATTCATTTTTATGATTCCTTAAATAAATAATTAAACGATAATAATCTTTCAAATAATTTTTTTTGTTAATAAATCTACAAATAGAATCAAATATTTGTTGTGAATCCCATTTAAATTCCTCAAATATAGCAAGTAATGTTTCTTCAGCACGCCAAGTTAGTGTTTCTTCAATTACTTTCACAAAATTTTTAATAAATTGTGGATCATCTATTTCTTTAAGTTTTTGATTAATTGTTTCCCATGGCTGGGTAAAATCTGGTGGAAAATATCCCGTCTTTTGTAAAACTCTCGTTGCAGAGATTATTTCGCATTTCCGTAAGTATGACAATCTTTGAGGTTCTTCTAACAGACAATCCTTTGCATGAACAATTAAATGAAAAGCAAGAAGATCAAAACCTAAATGAGATAAATGATGAGCTGCTTTCTTCACATCTGCAAAATATTCAGTTTTATGTTTATCTGAAAATGAATGGATGTTTTTCTTTGTGACATCCAGAAGACTTAGTTCCGGCAAATTAAAATTTGCTAACTCAAATAACTTTTTTGATTTTTCAATGTTGAAAAACGCACCACTTTTCAAGAAAAA
>PCYG01000052.1 GCA_002763025.1 Candidatus Woesearchaeota archaeon CG10_big_fil_rev_8_21_14_0_10_32_24
TCTTTTTTCCATTTGAGGATTAATTTCCTCTCATCTATCGATAACATAGAAAGAAGAAAACACTTACCATTTATATGCGTTTCTTTTGTCGCTGACTAATACTTAGAAAACCTTATAAATGGGTGTTTTTATAGGATTCTTATCGGGCCTATAGCTCAACCTGGGAGAGCACTAGACTGAAGATCTAGTTGTTCAGGGTTCAAATCCCTGTGGGCCCACTTTTTTTAATTTTTTTAATTAAAATTGTAAGAAATTCATGACTTTATTTACATCTTTAGAATTAAAGATAAAAAGTGTATCTTTCCAACAAGATAATAATTCTATAATATTAACTCCATTTTCAGAAAATAAAGAGGTTAGGAATGCGACAATTCCTGGGATCTCTTCTACTTCAGGCGGATTTTTTATATTTATTAATGTCAAATTTTGGTGATGTTTAATGACATTTTTTTCTGAAAATTGTAATATTTTTTCAACCATTTTATCTTGTGTTATTAATGTATAATTATCTGATCCTTCTAAGAAGAATGAAGACCCATTGTTATGAATTGAATTTTTGTAAATTTTTTCAATATTTTCAATGGTTAATTTTTTATCAAAAATGAGGACGCTTATTTTATTTTTAATTTCAATTTCTGATTTTTCTAAAATTTTCTTAATTTCTTTATCATAATTGATTTCTTTTTTTAGCTTTAATTCTAACCTTCGTGCTGCAATTAAGATTGCTTCTAGAGATATTTTTTTTGTAATCTTAAACTCGTTACTCATAAATCTTGCTAATGAGGAATAGTTGATTAATCCATTTTTTAAGCATGATTTTATGTAAGGATGGTTATGAATATATTCTTCTGTAAGTTCAGCAGTAGATTTAGTCATGATATTACTAAACAAAGGAACTATATATATTTAACGTAAATGTTTCATTTAGAACAAAGTTGCATAGTCTTGTTTTGTATTGGTCATCACATATAAATCTTAATTCCTTTTTGAGGAATATTGGTGATTAATATGAATGAGAATGATTTACCCGAAGGATTAAATAAAATTGTTGGAAGTGAAAATGGACCGGTGGTTGTTCTATTTAAGCAAACACACGGCAACGAAATTGGCGGTGCGAAAGTCTTAGATTTGATCATGGAAGACCTTGTTGGAATTTCACAAGGAACTTTGATTTATGGTATTGGAAATCTAGAGGCTTCTAAACTTAACGTTAGATCAATCAATAGTGATCTTAATAGAGCATATGGAAAAAAGGTTCCTCTTGGTTCCGAAGGAAACCGGGTTATTGAATTAAAACCCATCTTGCAAAATGCGGATTATTTTTTTGATATTCATTCTTATATCAATCCCGGAGATCCAGTTATTTGTTATCCTGGAAACGATTTTGAGGGATTGAAATCTCTTACAAAATATATTCCTATAAAAAATATCCTCTATGGTGATGGATTATGGCCCCCTAATGGGGATTCTGTTTATGGAGATACATATGTTTGTTCCCATAAAGGGAAAGGTATGACTATTGAAACAGGTCATCTTTCTGATATGACCCATGTAGAAAGTACTGCGAGTGGATTAGCTAAAATACTTGAAAATATTTTAGGTGCAACCTTTACAAAGAATTTTCAGGTAATGCCTTCTGAAAAAAAATATTGGCATGCGTATGAACATGTACCTGCAGATGAAGGGTTTACTTTTGAAAAAATATGGGGGAATTTTGAGTTTCTTCCTAAAGGAACAAAATATGCTACTTCTTTAAATAAGGAATATATCGTGAATTGTGATTCTTATATCTTATTTGCAAAGTCACAAGAGAATATTGTCTTAGGAAATGAAGTCTGTATTTTATTAGAAGAAGAGGAAGAAAAGTAAATTTCTTTTTCTTTCTTTCTTTCTTTCCTTGAAGGTGCTTTTATTGTTTGCGAATGGGTTCATACCCCGCTGCTTGCAGCGACTAATTAAGAGCAAACACCAAAAACCCAATATTAATTTAAACATACCCCGCAGCTTGCTGCGATTGGGAGTTTCATTCTATGCGGGTAAGAAATTGTTTGCGAACATATTGAATAATAGCATTACAACGCCTGCAAGAATACAATATAATAATACACTGCTGATAATATTCTGTCCTAATTCATAACGTTCTCCTAACTTGTCTGCACCATTCTCTACACCATTACTAAGAACTGTTAAGATGTATGCTAATTGTATAATATAGATACCAACAACAATCTGGAAATGAAATGTGGGCATACCGATCCCAAAAATGGATAACATATCTCCTCCAACACCAGGAGCACTTTCTCCACTTCCAACATCTCCTATTTTTGCTGAAAGTTTCGTAAGGATTGTGGAAATCATGGATGTGATCCCAATGACAATTCCCGCAATTGCAGGTGTTAAGAATTTAACTTGTGCTTTCATGGAAGAAATAACATCAGACATAAGATCTTTCAATCGTTCTTCAACGCGATGGATCTCTTTAATATAATTAGCCATGGATAAAAGTGCTTGAGCTGCAATACGTGGACCTTTCTTGACACTTTCTACAAGAACTTTCATGGATGATTCAATCACTTTAGATGGGAATGCTGATACTGCTCCTACTTTTGGATTGAATAATGCTTCATCTAATCCCATGCCAAGTTTTGCAATGTTTCGTTCTGCAATTCTAAAAAAGTCGCCAGAAGTTGTTCCTTCCATGGTTACTGAAACTTTTGCTAATGCAATTTCGGCAGGCAATCCATCACCTAACCTATTTCCTAATTGAAATAATGCGGAGGAGAATTCTTCTTCTAATGCTTTTGTTCTTTCTCGGACTTTAATGACATTTGTAGAACGTAATTTATAATATAATCCAAGAGCTACTCCTAATCCTGCAATCAGAACAACGGAAAGGATTGATGCACCGATACCAAATGGTCCAATTTTTTCGGATTCAAGACAATCTTGCCCTACATCTGGAGGACAGACATATCCTAGCAAGGAATGTTGTTTTTCAGCATCAAAGAAAATATCTGAGGAACCTGCAGCGTGCATGATTAAAGGTGAAAGTCCAATAATGATTGAGACAATTGCAATTCCTATAGAAAAGAAGAGAGGGTTAATACTTATTGAAAATTGTTTTGTAATTGGGAGATTTACATTTCTTAATTTCTTTACACCTTCTTTATTACTGATGTCTACTGCGCCATATCCTGCTGGACGTTTTGCAAGGATTTGTTTTCCAATCAAGAATACAATTGTAGGGATCCCTACATTATACATTAATGAGATATAAAATGCAAGTAAGAATGGATTGGTTCCTCCTGCCATGAAGGATACAACTAAGGGAAGAATTACTAAACCTAAGATTGGAAGAATGATACCAAGCATATGAAGAATGGTCATTGGAGATTTTAAATCGTGGGCGTAATGTAACATATTTTCGTATGTGCCATTCAAAATAACTTCTAATGCTTTATCTAAGAGTGTTAAACGTCTTGCTTCTTCACCTTCTAAGAGGGATGATTCAATTAAATGGAATGCTTCTACAAACTCTTTATCAAATTCTTGCCATTGTGCAAGATAGGAATTTGCGGATTCTCTAATAGTGGGATATTTTTGGGTTTCTACATCCCAAATGATTTTTCTAAAGTCTAGGGAAAGTGGGGGTTCTAAATGTTGGGATGCGAATTCAATGGCTCTTTCTATATTTGATGTGTGTCGCATATATGTTACAATATAGAAAATTGCCTGGACCATTTGATTGGATGCTTTCATCCGCCACGTTGTCGCCATAAAGCTTGGGATTTTTTGAAGAATGAAAAATAATGCTGCTCCGGCAATTAGCATGAAGAGTACAAGAATCATTTGTGGTTCTAATCCAAATATTTTTGGGAGAATGAATGCAACAAGTGGTGCTAGAAGAATTGTAACTAATGCGACGATAATTGCAAATCCTAAAACCCCTGCGGGCGTGGTGTTTAAATGTGATGTTGCAAGCTCTTTCGTTATTTTATTATTGGTTTTTTCATCCTGCTTAATATTCAGAGATGCTGCAAAGTTACATGCCTTTTCATAGAGAGAATAACGTAAGGGGTAAAGTTCTGCTTTAAATTCTGTATATTCTTTAGAGGAAATTTGAACATTTGGAAGTGGTGTTGCTCCAAATTCTTCTTTAATTCGGGATTTATAACGTTCTACTAATTTTTTATATTCTTCCTCTTCCATCTATCCTCAGCATTGTTAATTTTTCTATGTTTAAAAATGTAATGGTGGTTTGTAATACTTTAGTGTTCTGAAGCAGAGAAAGCACCAATTTATGAACCTTTATCGACTCTAACATTTCTTTGCGGGTGGGGGAAGCCCCTTACGGGGTGCCCGCAGTGCA
>PCYG01000077.1 GCA_002763025.1 Candidatus Woesearchaeota archaeon CG10_big_fil_rev_8_21_14_0_10_32_24
CCTTAGGTCTAAATCGCTGTTCTGACTTTGCTCATCTGGTGATTTCAGATGAATGCTACTTTAAGAATTCTTGTAAGGGTAATTGTATATCTAACCAGTTACGTTCCGTTCGCCCACTCCGTTTCACCCGTAGTCAAACTCCACTCCACCCAAATTTCAATCCAAATATTTTATACTTCGTTAAAAAATTTGCCCTAACCTGCACGGGCTGGGGGTTGCCTCATCCCAGTTGCCACCCTTTTGAGACTTCGCATAGTTGGGATGTTAGTTGCAATATTACTCGGGGTGCTCACAGTAGATGACAACTTATATAAACTCCAAATATATTATAATTATTATGTATAAAAAATTTAAAGATTTAAAAAAACATTATCAATTACTTGCTTCATTGATTATTGCAATCGCTTTAATTTCTATCTGGAGGGGTATTTGGAATTTATTTGATTATTATATATTCCCAAATAATTTTATTCTTTCTTCTGTGACCACATTAATTGTTGGGATTGTAATATTAGCAATCACACATCATAAACTTGCGTAAATTTTAAGAATTAACTTCTAACATACCTTTCAATAGATAATAAATATCTCTAGGACTTTTATCGTCTTCTTGTATCCAACAACTTTTATGAAATTTTTGGGTATCAAAACAGACTAAACCCGATTCTGTATATAATAAATTATGGGGATTGAAATCTAATACGCCATTTTGAGTTTCATAAATATGTTCAAATAAATTTAAAAAATCCGCAATACCCTCAAGAACTTCACTTTTGTCGGCACGATCAAAATTAATAATGCTTCCATACATAGAATGTGTTGAATCATCAATTGGTTTATCTCTAATTTTAATTAAATCTGTTGCTAAGTGATTTAAAGGAATTCCATGTAAAAATTTCTGTTCACTATATGGGCGAAAATATGATCCCCACACTCTTGTTTTTTTTGCAATACCATATTTTGTTTCTACAATCCGATCCGGAAGAAAATCACGACATTCTTGATATGTTTTTTTTTCTAATCTTGTAATGGCACAACTTGTTTCGTATGTTTTTCTTTCTAAATAATGGTTAAAAGGTCTGTCCCCTTCTTCTCTATCCTTTTTTGCATCACCATAAAATTCCCCATAATAAGGGTTCCATGGCAAACAGATTTTAATAACCTTGATAACACGATCACCATCCCTGTAAACAAATCTATATCTCCCACGATTGTAATATTTTAAGATTGATATACATTGCTCTCCATCCAGTTCAATCATTGGATCTGAAATAGCATCTAATACAAATCTATAAGAGCTTCTTGGCACATAATTTAATGGTAATTTCATTTTAATTCAGATTCATGTTTTGGACGGATTGATATATACTGATTATAAATGTATCTATGTAATAGTCAGCGACATAAATAAAACATAATTTAACACTATGCACGCCGCGTAGATTTTGGTCTACTTTATTCTCTTAATTAGACAAAAATGTGGCTCCTTTGGCAATAGTGCTAAATTATGCAAAAATTTTGTCGTTGACTATAAAATCTTAATTTCATTAAATTGAATTTTTAATAAATTCTACTGTGACAAGATCGTTTTTAAAGTATCATAAACCTTAGGATATTTTTCAATGTTACGTAATTCTTCATGTAAAGTTTTATCCGAAGAACAGGCTCCTTGAATTGGAAAGTTAAGAGCGTATGAAAGTTCAACACTTTCAGCTAAGGATATACCATCCCCCCCTTTACCATCCATATTACAACCTCTTCCAACAAAAGTATACATCTTTATTTTCTTGGGATTATTTTGAATTTTATTTAATGAATTCATAAAAGAACTTGTTGATGTCATTTCAACACATTCTTTTTGAGATCCAATAATTGGACAAAATGATTCTATTTTTCCTGAAATGCCTTTATTTGGCGTTCCCATTAAAATAACTTTATTTACAGAATCTTCACCAAAATCAACAAGATATTGTCTTGTGACAAGTCCTCCCATTGAATATGCAAGAATATTTACTTTATCTGAACCCGTTTTTTGTTTTATCAATTTTATAGATTGATTCAATCTTTGCGCGTAGGTTTTAATGCTTTCACTTTTTGATGGAACGGAAACAAGGCTTCCATTTTCATCATATGCGTCTATATAATATGTTGTTCCAACAACGATAGGTTTTCCAAACTGTCCAAGATAACCTTCAGGATTAAGACTCATGGTTTCTGTTGGAAGAACTGTCCCTGCATCAATAAAACCATCTTGTTCTAGTTTTTTTCGTATTTTATCAAATCCTCCAAGGGAATAACTAATTGAAGATTCCTCTGAGATTGCATGTCCATGAATTAAAATGAGGGGATACAATTCTTTCTTTGTTGTACAAGAATCCACACAACAGGGTTCACACTTTTCAAAAATACAACAAACAGGATTATGTACAAATATCTCGGAAGAAACTCTAGTAACAATTGTAACATTAACTTTAGGTAAGGTATTAAGTGTAAAATTATATTTGGTCAAATCAAGAGGATTTGGTGGGACATAAAGACAATAAGAATTATAAAATAAGAGAGCTTCGTTAGATAACTCTATTTTGTTTTTTTCAAGTGTATCACAAAAAGAGATAAAAGAAGAAACAGAGTTTTTCAAATCTACACTTCCAGAATATAATGTGGAAGAATTAATGGTTGCTTCACCAATTTTTATCTTATTATTTATCTTTTCTTTAAAATCATTATTCGTAACAAGATATTTATTCTCAAGGTCAACTATTTTTTGCATAGTATCATTGAGTGAATAATGACTATTAAATTCGGCAACTATTTGAACAAATGGTGTTACAAATAATCCTTTGACATCTATAATATCCTGAGTAATAATTGCAGCTCCTGAGGTTACATCAATATCCTCTAGAAGTGATTTGTATTTTTGAAGGGATAATCTTGTGGTATTATATTCTTCAGCTTTCATAAAAATAATGTTTTGTAATATTCCAGCTGTTTTATTGAGTTCAGCTAATTTCTGTTCAGATTCCTTTAAATTTCTATCCAATTTTAAAATTTCTTCTTTTTCCCATAAATCTCTGAGGGCATCACTTTCATTTACTAATAATACCATTGAATCATTAAGGTTAACAACAAAGAAATTCAAATTAGAAGATAAAAAGAATGGTTGGTGTTCTACTCCTATTTGGACTAATTCTTGTGTTTGTTGATCCAATAAATTCAAATTATTTAAATATTCAATGAATCTGATTTTTGTAGTATCCATTAATTCTTTTTCTTCATCAGATAATTCATATCCTAAAGTCATAAATGAAGACTGGACTCTTTCACCTTCTCCAGAAAAACAGAGGAGCTCTTTCTTATTTTGACATTGAACATAAAATTCATACGCTTTTTGACCTGTACCTTTTTGTGGGGGAATAATCCTATAATTTTTGAACAGTTCTGTACCTGAAATTCCAATGAAATCTGCTTCTTCAATAATAAGATTTGAACTAATATCTTTAAATGTATAATGGCATAATGCACTACACGCAAATCTATTTTCTATTGAAACATGGAACGAAATATCCTGTGGATCCCTTTTATCAGTTAACACAAAGCTTTGTTTGGGCTCAATGGAAATGATTACATCTCCTTTTGTAACTAATTGTAAAAAACCAAAAAGATACGTAGCAGAGAAAATGAGAGTTAAAATAATTAAAAAAATAATTCCAATCATTATTTTCTTCTTATGTGTTTTAAAAAATGTAGCAAGATCATTAATAGAATCTCCAATTGATTTTTGAATCTTCCTCATCTTTTTTCTCATAAATCTTAGAAAGCAGAAAAAGTTAATAAACTTTCTTACTAAGCTTATTATTATTAGTTTTATGATTTCTTACTGGGTTCATACCCCACAGCTTGCTGTGGTTGGGTTTTTGATTTAACATATGATGACCAAATTAATTATAATAAATGGTTAGCAAATGAAGCTCATCAAAGAAATCTTTCTATCGCATTAAAAAATGATTTAGAACCAGTTAAAGAGTTAGTAAATAATTATGATTTTGCGATTAATGAAGAATGTTATTATTATGCAAAAAATTTCACCGGTGTAAAACCTCACCCTTTAGGGTGAAATTTTTATCATAACGAATGTGATTTATTGTTACCTTTTATTATGCAAGATAAAGCTGTTCTTGGGGTTGAGTATGAATTAGAAACAGAAAACTTTTGTTTTCAAGCAAACCAATCACAATATAGTTGGATGAAGAAAAATAAAAATTTAGGCGAAAATAGAATTTCTTGCTAGTTTCACAAAAAGTAATACTTTAGTGTTCTGAAGCAGAGAAAGCACCAATTTATGAACGTTTATCGACTCTAACATTTCTTTGCGGGTGGGGGAAGCCCCTTACGGGGTGCCCGCAGTGCAATCCAACCAGCAGAAAAGTGAGTCGGTGCTATCTCTGCTTCATTTTACTAAAGTATTACCACCAAAAGTTTCTTATATAGATTATTAATATTTCAATCTATGGACAAATGCTGTGGCGGAATCATCTATCAAAAAGATAATAATCAAAATCTTTTTTTACTTGTTAAACATCAAGAAAAAGATGGTGGGCATTGGAACTTTCCTAAAGGACATGTTGAAGAAGGAGAAACAGAAGAACAAACTGCTTTAAGAGAAATCTATGAAGAAGTTGGATTGAAAGTTAATATCATCCCAAATTTCAGAGAAAGTCATTCTTATATTTTCAATAAAAATAAGACCAAAACAGTCATCTTCTTTTTATGTGAAGCAATTACCACAGATGTAGTATATCATTGTGATGAAATTGCAGACCATGGATGGTTACCCTTTGAAAAAGCTTTAGAACAAATCACACATGATGATGCAAAGAAAGTATTAATCAAAGCAGATTATTTTTTGAAAAATTTATAAAAATAAAATCTAAACTTTCATTCTAATTCTCGCTTCAACATCTTATGGGCATTATTAATTTTCTTAAACATTTCTAAATTTCCTTCAGGCATGTCAGGGTGATATTTTTTTGCAAGTTCTTTATAATTTTTACTAATTTCATTCATGTCTAAACACTCATCACTTACACCAAGAAGTTGTCTTGCTTCTTTACGTTGTTTTTCAATATCATTTTCTTCAGAAAATTTTGCTGTAAATTCATCAAGGCTAATTTCTTTATTCACAAATGCATTTACATAGAATTCAATCACTTTCAATACAACATAAAGGTTTTCAGCATATTTGTCATATAATTTACAACTGAAGTATAACCTAAATCCTTCATAATACCATTCAGCAACACCTGGAGCATTGATTCTGCAATTCGCTTCAAGTTTAACTTCTACATCGTCTTCTGTAAGGTTTATTTTTCTAAGAATAGCAATGATCTCATTCTTGAATTGTTGTGCCCTTCTATTATAGGAATCTCTAATTGGATTAAAATTAAATTCCGCTCCTTTTACTTTAATTCTTGGCATAAGACTCCTAATTTTGCGTTTTGTTTATAAAGCTTCATATAAAATAGTTAAATAAATGAATTTCTAAAGCTTTTTATTGAATAATTGGGTCTGATTTAAAGCTCCGTGATAGCATGTCAAAATAGAAAAGTATA
>PCYG01000046.1:0-4332 GCA_002763025.1 Candidatus Woesearchaeota archaeon CG10_big_fil_rev_8_21_14_0_10_32_24
CTCTTCATCTCTTTTACGCAGTTTTTTCAGATAATCAGTAGGATTAGCACTATCTGTTAAAGCTTGGACTATATCAACCAAAGAATAATGCCATTCATCTTTGAACCAGCTTCTTCGTATTTTCTTACTTTGGAATACAACTAATGCTTTTTCTGAATCCATGTTTATTTTACCTCTCTTAGTTGGTATTCTTGATTAGCTATTTTAATTGCAGAACCAAATGGAGATAACATTTCTATAATATTTAATGATTTATCTTTATGTTTCTCAAAGAATCGCACAGATATAGAAATACTATCAAAACAAGTATCTTTTCTAATAGTGATTTTATCGGATTTTCTTTTTTCAACAAATAGTCTTACAATTTGAGAGTCGTTCTCTAATAAACACATCTCCCCTTCAATATCTAATCTATTTTTACCGAGAGAATCTATTACAACTTTGGCTATATTATCAACATCCTGTTTTTCCCAGCGGTCTTCATTAACATAAATAACAATTGCAACATCAACTAATTTATCTGTTTTTTTAACTTCTTCTTTAAAAAATGATTTAATTTGGTTTCGAATTTTACTTAGAATTTCCTTCTTTTTGGAAGAAGCAGTAGCTATCGATATCGGAAAAGTGTAGTTAAAAAATAAATCTCCCTCCAATATTGCTATTTTTAATATAAATTGTAAGTTCTTGTCTTTCATATTACTACTTCTTGGCTTCGATTTTAATATCATATGGTTGTCCAGAGTTAATTTGGAGATAATAATTTCCTTTACCCCTCATAATACTTGAATCAGCATCATCTCCAACTACATTTGCAACCAACCCGGCTAATTCACCATTACTTTTATATACAAAAATTTGAAAATTCATTTGAAAACTTTGTCCTTCGATAACTCTTTCAGTAGTATCCCAAGATATTTTCCATTCATTGGATGGAATTGTAAATGTTTCTGTGTTCTTAATACCACTACCACTAAAAGTCTTAACCTCATACCATTCTTCGGAGTTTGCTGTTAAGCAATCTTCCTTTTTATCTACTTCTCTTAAGTCCGAACACACATAGATTGTATTAGTGACTGTCTTTGTCTCCACTTTTGTTTCGGTTTTAACGGGACATGAAGCACAATCTAGATGAGGACAATCATTTTTACAACTAACGGATAAACAAGAACTGACAGAATCAACAAAAGAACCATCAAAACACTGATATTTAACAGTTGTACTTGAGCAACCAGATAGAAAGAGAATTAAAAAAAATAATGTTATTATATGCGATGGTTTCATTTTCTAACTTCCTATATATTTTTAAAGCTCAAATTATTTGATTATTTTTGTAGTTACTTCAACTCTTTCGATGTCAAGCTCATTATCGCTTATCTTAATTTCAAATGGCATCTCTTCTCCTTTGGCGAGTGTTTGATAGTATGTTCTTTCTTCAAGGTCGATAAAAATATCTTGCAAATCAAATGACTTGACATAAATCTTATATTCACGAAGATCATTTTTTCCTTTATTTTTGATTGCACCGATTACGGTGTACTCTTTACGAGTCCAAGTACCGATTGTTTTTTCTTCTTTATCTAGCTTAAATCCAGTCACTACCAAGTTTTCGTCTAAGTTATTTTCTTTATTTTGTAAATATTCTTCTGAATTAAAAACCAGTTTAGGACAGGAGAGACTATTATTGATAACTTCTCCATTAGAACATACTTTCTGACCCAATGGTAGTTCCAAAGTTGATTTCTTATTTTCTATTTTCATAATCATCTTTTGTGCATTATTTCTATTTGATTGGAGTACTTCATCAAAATTCTTTAAATGCTGGGTTTCATAAAAATAGTTTATTACATTAACCACATTATCTTTTGTAAAGATAAAAGTATAATAATCATACTCATCTCCTTCGTTGAATTGAAAAATATATAAATTATCTTCACCAACATTCAATTCTTCCGAGTGAACATAAATATTACTTTTTATTTTTGAATTGTCTTTCAGGTATTCAAAAAAAACTCGTGCGGAACTATTATCGCCAAATAAAGTTGTTTCTGAAAATACAGCATCAAAATTTGACTCACTTATTGCTGTAAATTGATGTGCTTTTCTAATTCCAGAATTAATCTGTTTTTCTCCAAAATCTGCTTTATTGAGTTCTTTTGTTGTTTTTGTACGTATCACATAAGTCTCGTCTAAGTCATCGAGATTGAGATTTAATTGAGCAATACTAATATTCTCGGGAACAAAAGAAGAAGTGTATGTCTTTTCTTCAGGCAAATTTTGAGTACAACCAATTAATACTATTAAAACAGCTAAGATTATTAATGTAAGAAAAATACTTTGCCTCATTTTTTCTCTCCCTTAAAATATTTTTCATATCCTGCATTTAGCCAGAACTGGTTTTGTCTTCCAACTTTTTTATATTTTACAATCCCTTCATGAAGTAATTTTAGAAGATGTACTTGTGCAGTATTCCAAGAAACTTTTACATCAGCAGCTATGTCCTCAGTAGTTGATGGCCAGTCTGCTTTTTTCAGATAATCTATTATCTTCTGTCTTGTATTAATCATATACGAAACTCCCCTTAATGGTGATACATCATAGGATTAAGCACAACTTTTATATAAATATTCCGATGAAAAACGACGACGAACGGAACTCCCTTAAACATATTAACTAAAAGAGGCTTCGCCTTTGATGTATTAAAATTGTCCCCCTTGATTACATTTTCTGGATGTAACGCTTCGCTTTCTGGATAGAATAGAACTCCCCCTAAACTCTAGTCTACTTCGTAGAATTTATTTAAAATGGAAATTTTACTCTTCGTCGCTAACGCTCCTTGTCCTCCCCACTCCACTTCGTTCGTAGGTTGGAGTATTTAACACGAATTGAAGTTAATATTGTTCGCTTTTAATGGAAACTCACTATAAATTTGAACAAAATCCTTTTATAGAATAGTCCCTTCTCCTTTTTATGCAAGACTCATTATATAAAATTCTAGAATCCGAGGACCCAGTTCTGGGATTACTTCTTAGAAAAGAAGGAAGAGAAGTATTCACAAGAGAGGAAGAACAAGATTTAGCAGAAAGAATTGAAATTCAAGAAAAAAAATTATTAGGTTATATTTGGACTAAAGCGAAAAATGTAGTTGAAGAATATTATAAATCTCATGATAGAAAGTTTAAAATTGATGTAGATGATGAATTATCAACATCTAAATCGGAACAATATGAAGCTCTTGAAGAAATGATTGATAGTTTAAATTTAGATGACCAAAAAGAATATCTGTGGGAATTTTATAGAAATAGGAAAGATTCAGAACACTTAAGGGAGATTGTTAAAGTTACTAATTCATATTATGATACAATGATTGAGGATGGTACTTCTATTGATGTTAATTCCACCAAAAATGAAACATTAAAAAGGGAAAAAAATCAGATTTATGGATTACAGCAACAATGGATTAATTTACGACATGAATTTATTTCTGCAAATTATGGGTTAGTTGTTTCTATTGCACAAAAATATAAAAGAGATAAAGGACTAGATTTTAAAGATCTTATTCAAGAAGGAAATATAGGATTAATAAGATCTATTGATAAATTTGATTATTCCTTAGGAAATAGATTTTCAACGTATGCAAGTTGGTGGATCCGACAATCAATTGGTAGAGCCATAAAAGATCATGGAAGAACAATTAGGTTGCCAGTCCATGTGTCTGATGAACTAAGAAAATATCACCGTGCAGAAAAAGATTATTTGTCCTTGCATGGCACTGTAGATTTAGAAATGATAGCAAAAGAAGCAGGAATGAATCCTGAAAAAATAAGAAAACATCTGAAAGCAAGTTTAGATCCTTTGTCTCTTAATATGGGGTTAGGAGAAAATCAAAAATTAGAATTAATATCTCTGATTGAAGATGAAAATAAAAGGTCTCCAGAAGAAGAAACAATTAATAGATCTTTAAAAGAAAAAATCGAGGAAGTCCTTTCCACATTAAAAGAAAGAGAAAGATTAATTCTACGTTTAAGATTTGGAATTGATAATGATCAAAACTATACATTAGAAGAAGTGGGGAAAAAATTTAATCTTACGCGAGAAAGAATTAGACAATTAGAAACAAAGGCTCTAAATAGATTAAGAGAAGGTAGTAATAAAAATGTTTTGGCTATATTTCGTGATGACATCTTTGATCCAAGAAGATTAATTTTAACAGTAAATGAATTATATAAAAAAGCACCTTAAAATCGTAATACTTTAGCAAAATGAAGCAGAGATAGCATCGACTCACTTTTCTGCTGGTGGGATTGCACTGCGGGCACCCCGTAAGGGGCTTCC
>PCYG01000046.1:4349-5945 GCA_002763025.1 Candidatus Woesearchaeota archaeon CG10_big_fil_rev_8_21_14_0_10_32_24
GCAAAGAAATGTTAGAGTCGATAAACGTTCATAAATTGGTGCGTTCTCTGCTTCAGAACACTAAAGTATTACTTAAAATCTCTACAATCCCCAAAATGTTTTTAAATAAGCCGAGTTTACCCATTCTATGAAATACGAATCCTATAATCCTGCTGAAATTGAACCTGAAATGTTGAAGTTTTGGGAAGAACATAAAATTGTAGAAAAGTTACGGGAACGTAACAAGAATGGTGAAAAATTCTATTTCTTAAAAGGTCCTCCTTATACTTCTGGACGTATTCATTTAGGACATGCATGGAATATGGCACTTAAAGATATGGTGCTACGTTACAAGCGGATGAAGGGATTCAAAGTATGGGATCGCATGGGTTATGATATGCATGGTCTTCCTACTGAACAAAAAGTAATGAAAAAATTTGAATTAAAAAATAAAGAAGATATTGAAAAATTTGGGATTAAAAAATTTACAGAAGAATGTGGGAAATTCTGCGTAGAAATGATGGGGTACATGAATACTGATTTTAAAAGAATTGGTGCAACACTTGATTTTACAGATCCTTATCAACCAATTACACAATCATTTATGGAATCAGAATGGTGGTTAATTAAAACAGCATATGAAAAAGGAAGGCTATACCAAGGCTTACGAACAATGCATTGGGATGCAGCAACACAAACATCTGTTGCAAAACACGAATTAGATTATAAATCTGTCACAGACACATCAATTTTTGTAAAATTTCAATTAGTTGAAAAACCTAATACGTATTTTATTATTTGGACAACAACACCATGGACCATTCCATTAAATCTTGCAGTGATGGTGAATCCAGAATTAGATTATGTTGATGTTGATGCCGATGGTGAAACATGGATTGTTGCGAAATCTCTTGTTGAATCAGTGATGAAGAAAGCAGAAATTGATCAACATAAAATCTTACGTGAATTTAAAGGAGAAGAGATGGAAGGATGGACCTATCATCATCCATTGAATTTAAAACAATATTTACCTGATGATTTACAACAGAATCCAAAATTATATGCCGTTTTATTATCAAAAGAATATGTAGATGATTCCGCAGGAACGGGATTAGTTCATTGTGCACCTGGATGTGGTCCCGAAGATTATGAAGTAGGACATAAGAATGGTATACCTCCATTCAATTGTGTCAATGAAGGGGGATTCTTTGAAAACTTTGGATCACTTACTGGACTGAAAGCAAAAACTGATGATAAGAAATTTATCACAGAAATTGAAAAGTCCAGTGCATTAATTGCAAAACAACCATACACACACGATTATCCTTATGGTGAGCGAAGTAAGGAACCAGTTATTTTTAGGACGACAAAGCAGTGGTTCTTCAGAGTTGAAGACCTCAGAGAAAAGATGCTTGCAGCGAACGAAGAAATTATGTGGAATCCCGTGACTGCAAAAAATGCATATAGATCATGGTTAGAACACTTACGTGATAATTCCATTACAAAACAACGATATTGGGGTACTGCAGTTCCAATTTGGACATGTAAAGAAACAGATGAACATATTGTTGTAGGAAGCGTCAAAGAATTAGAAAAATTATCTGGTCAAAAAGTAGC
>PCYG01000046.1:5962-8710 GCA_002763025.1 Candidatus Woesearchaeota archaeon CG10_big_fil_rev_8_21_14_0_10_32_24
GATCTTTAAGAGAATGCCCGATGTTTTAGATGTATGGATTGATGCAGGAACTGTTAGTTGGAATTGTTTACGTTATCCAGAAATTAAGGAAGATTTTGAAGAAATGTTCCCAGCAGATTTTATTCTTGAGGGGAAAGATCAAATCCGTGGATGGTTTAATTTGTTAATGATTGCATCAATGTTAGCATTTGAAAAACCTTCTTTCAAGAATGTTGTCATGCACGGATTTATTAATGATAATTCTGGTGTGAAAATGTCAAAATCTCTGGGTAATATTATAGTGCCTTTTGAATTAATAAGTAAACATGGTGCGGATACATTACGACTTTATACCTGTCAAACATCTGCAGGTGCAGACCTCAATTTTAGTTGGGATGAAGCTGCGAATAAATCCAGAGGAATTTCTATCCTATGGAATGTTCATAAATTATTCATTAATTTATGTAATGAACAAGGTATTAAACCATTTGCATTAGATGAAACAAAAATGCGTGAAGCAATGGGTGCTGAAGAAAAGTACATTGTATCAAAGCTACATTCAACAATTAAAAGAGTAACAGAATTAATGGAAGCATATCATCTTGATGAAATTATTGCACCATTAGAAGAATTATTCTTAGAAATTTCACGAACATATATCCAAATGGTACGTGATAAAAGCACATTAGGAAGTCAACGCGAGAAAGAAGTTGTAGCATACACACTTGCAACAACTATTCTTGAAACATTAAAAATGTGTCAGTTAGTCATTCCTTTTGTATGTGAAGCAATGTATCAAAATTTCAAAGAAGAATATTGGTTCAAAGAAGAAAGTATTTCACATTTCGGATGGCCAAAATATTCTCAAGAATTAATTGATAAAGAAATTGAATCACAGATGGAACTTGCAGGCCAGGTTATAACCTCAGGTGCACATGCACGTGAAAAAGCAAAATTAGGATTACGATGGCCAATTAAAGAGTTGGTTATTGTAAGTACAAATAGTAATGTTGAAAGAACTGTTAATGATTTAAAAGAAATTATGAAAGGACAATTAAATACGAAAGAAGTTCGTGTAGTTCATAAGATGGAAGGTTTGAAAGTAACAGTTAAACCAAATCCTGGCACAATTGGAAAAGCATTTGGAAAATTAGCACCCACAATTATGAAACATCTTTCTGCACATGAAAAAGAGGTAGCAACCGCATTGGATTCTGGCAGGTATACATTTGCAATTGAATCTCAAGAGATAGAAATTACCAAAGAAATGTTACATGTATCTAGAGAAGCACCAGTTGGTTATACAATGGCAGAATTTAAACAAGGTATTGTATATGTTAATACAGAACGAACTGTTGCATTAGAATCCGAAGGTTATGCACGTGAAGTTTCACGTCAGGTGCAACAACAACGAAAAGATGCTAGCTTGGAAAGAATTGACCAAATCACATTATCTATTGACACCTCAAATGAAATGAAAGAAATGTTATCATCACACCTTGAAGATATGAAAGATAAAGTAGGTGCTGTAACATTAGAATTTGGCATTGGTTCAGAAGGTATGGAAGAATCAGAATTTAAAGTCAAAGGACATGAGTTTAAGATTTGGTTCAAGAAAATTTGAGCTCCTCGTTCAACTGATCCACAAACAACTTTGTTAAATATAAATCTAAGACATCCTGTGTATCTGTTTTAAGAACCATGCTACTGTGATGCGGATTGAATCGTTCTACATCATTATGAAAAGTGGTATTATTGAGAACCATGTGGTGATGCGCAGTTATTTTTTTATTTCGTGTTGCATATTGTAATAAGAATCTGCAGGAATTCAAAAATTTGTAAAAATTATCTCCTGGCAATCCATACATCAAATCAATTTTATATGCAATTGTAGATTTATTTAACAAGGCAAGTACTTCTTTGACTTTTTCTAAATTTGTGGGTCTATTTGCAAGTTTTAGAACTTCTTCATCGGATGATTGAAACCCTAATTCAACTGCAAGGTTAAAAGAATAGGTTTCTAACTTTTTGATCATATTTTCGTCTAACAATTCTGGTCGAAATTCACAATGGACATGCAATGCATCTTGATGGTGTACATCTTGAGGAAATACATTTTGAAGGCGTACATCTTGAGGAACTACATCTTGAAGTGCTTTCTCTTGATAAAATTTTTCAATCATATCAAGCACTGCAAACATACGATTCTTATCTGAATTGAAGTTTGCATCTATAAGAGTGAGATTTCTAAATTGAAAGTTGTGGAATAAGTACTGTAAATTTTCATTTAAATATTCTAAAGAGAAATTTCGTAATTTACCTTGTGCATAATGGCAAAAATTACAATGAAATAAACAACCCCGCGATGTTTCTATCCGTACAACTTTATGATCCTTTTTATCCGCATATTTGTAAGGGAAAGGAAGGTCATCAAGATTTTCTATTTCTATTGTTTTATGATTATTGATGTTATGAATGTCTTCAAACTTTCGTTCTCCTTTCAGATAATCAATGATTTCTTTAAATGCAACTTCACCTTCACCATTCACAATGAAATCTACGTTTTCTGTCAAAAGATCTTGATGTACTTCAACCCCACCAAGGATTATTTTAATGTGTGGATTGATCTGTTTGATTGTACGTGCAAAATCCTGCACCATCTCGCCACTCCAAATGTAACAACTAAATGCTACAACATCTGGTTTTTGCAACATGATGTACGAAAGCGCTTGCAATTCTATATTTTTATTTGTATCATACGATGATCTT
>PCYG01000083.1:0-2890 GCA_002763025.1 Candidatus Woesearchaeota archaeon CG10_big_fil_rev_8_21_14_0_10_32_24
ATTGTTGAAGAAAAAAGGTTAAAAATGTCATTTGAAGAAAAAAGGGATTGGATTTCTTATGGAAAATGGATGATTTCACTTACACCGTTGGATGTCACATAAATAAAAATACTTTATAATTATCAATCATTTCTTTAATTCTTTTTTGTAATGTTTCATTCATATTAATTCACCTTTGTTTCAATCTGCAGAGAATGTATTTCTGTTTTCATTTCATCTTTTAAGATTCTATAAATCATTTGATGTTGTTCTACAATGGTTTTATCTTTAAAACCTTCATAGATTACTTTAATTCCAACATGGGCACCACCAGCACTATGACCAACATGTTGAGATCTTTCATTCCGTACTTCAACAAATGAATCACATAATGTCGATTCAATTTTTGTTTTAATCTTCTCAAATAATTCCATCATGTTTTAGAAATAAATTCTTCTTATATGTATTATGAAACAAAATAAATAAGAAAAAATAAAAAATTATTTTGCGCTCTCCTTAATTCTTAATTGCTTCAATAATAATTCTTTATAGGTGTAATCTAAAGTTAATCTTACTGATTTCGTGTAAAGCTCAGATTCTTCAAGTGGTTTCTTTAATTTACAGATTATTTGAGCCTTTCCATCAATTAAACGTGCTTCCCCTTCTCTTCCGCCTGAGGAACATTTCCATTTATCGGGTTCATCAATGGTGTATGACACTTGGTCAAATCTTCCTGTTTTATCAAAGTCTTCTCCTATAAGAGTAGATTTTCCCTGTCCTGCATTTGAAATATCTACTTTTAATAGAATCACACCTTTGCCTCCTGTATCTTGTGCAACGCTTGTTACAGTAATTGGTGCACCAGCAACTGCAGCATTTTTACTTTCTTTTACTTCACATACTTTTGGATCGGTGATGTCTCCTTTGAAACATACATCACTTATAATCACATGTGTTTTGTAATCATAAGTATATTCTAAATTAAAAGTAATATCGTGAAATCCAGTTACAGCCGGACTATATGTAGCTGGTTGAGTTGGTGTGAACGAAATTGCTTCTTCACCACCTCCTAGATTAAATTCAGTTACTTTATCAATATCTTCTGTATTTTTTAACGTCCAACTAGGGATATTTTTAAATGCAGATTGAGGAGGTCCAAGTAATCTCAAACTCGCTTTTCCTTTAGGGATAACCTCTTCTCCTTGATTTTTTAATACGACTTCCATATTAAAATTATCAGAATCAAATATTGTATCGACTCCATTTTCTTGAATACTTAATGGTTCAAAAACTGCAACCGCACCATTTGTACCACCTACAAATGGGCTTTCTACAACATTCTTTTGTGATCCACCACATGCTACTAAAAGAACACTTACACATACTAGGAATATTAAAATATGATTACGTTTCATCATGACAACCTCTTTTTGTTATGAAGATAATAAACTTTTAAGATATTTAAATCTACCTATTCTATCAATCTTATTGTTTATAGAACTTTTACTGTGGTGTTTTCACAATTTTAATTGGTTGTTGAATAGAATCAGTATATCCATAATCTAAATCTATTTGTAAAGGCGTTTCAAATGATGAAGTTCCAGGAATAGTATAACTACATACAATTTTTCCTTGACCATTGTTCAATCGTACAATTTTATCGTGTGGTTTACAATCAATTAATGTGCCTCCCGACAATCGTACATCATATCCAACCCTATCAAAATCTGTATAATCTAAAGATGCTTGACCACAATTTTGGATACCTGCATATGGGCTCAATACTATCCCTGTTCCAAAATTTTGTACATTAATTTCAAAAACAGCTTTTCCACCAACCATATTTACCCCTACAAAACTCACACCAACTGGTGCGCCTTGTCCACCACCAACAGTAGCAGGTTTTGGGATACAAGATTTTTGTTTAGATGTTACTTGGTAAAATAAAGGATCTACACAGACTTGGGGACTTGCTTTCGTGTGATATTGGTAACATGTTACAAAATTTAATGTAGGGTTATACTCAAATTCATCATCGGGTAATTGGACGCTCGGAGAATGAAATTCAATTTGATTGAAATCGCCTTCAGTATTATACACATTTTTTCCTTGAATCATTCCTACATTTTCTGCACATGAACGGGGTACGTCAAATCCTCCTCGGATAATATTAGGATCAAATCCTGTAATTTGCACAAAACACGATTGTTGGTCTAAATCAAAATTACCTTTGTTTCTTACTTCAACTAATGCAACAAGATCGCTAGTATCATAAATCAAAGCGGGCGGAGAATTTGCCAATACAGAAGTTACAATTCCTTGAGTCCCCGTTTGGACTGCTTTAAGTGCAGCAGCCGTATCTTGTGGACGTTCTCCTTGCGGTACGCCAGTGCAACCTGTAATGAAAATGACGAGAAGTACTATACAAACAAACACACTCTTTTTCATAGTCTAGAAAAAGTAAATTATGTATATAAGTGTTTTGGTGTTCCCTAATTCCAAAAATGTTATAAAGAAAGCTAATAAAATAAACTATAATGGCAAAAAAAGTAATTCATTTCAAAAAGGATTGTATCAGTTGTGGTGCATGTGAAGCAATTAGTCCAGAATTCTGGAAACTTGAAGAATCCGGTATTGCGCAACTAATAGGTGCAACAGAAGTAGGAGACCATTGGGAATTGATTATAGAAAAAGAATCATCCATCGAAGCAAATAAAGAGGCTGCCGATGTGTGTCCTGTTAATATAATTCATGTTAAAGATATTAAAGACGACGAATAATTATTCTCTTAATAAATCATCCACACCATAATATTCTTTTAAAATAAAGTTAATGGCATTAAATCAAAAACCCAACCACAGCAAGCTGTGGGGTATGTTTAGATTAATATTGGGTTTTTGGTGTTTGCTCT
>PCYG01000083.1:2930-4856 GCA_002763025.1 Candidatus Woesearchaeota archaeon CG10_big_fil_rev_8_21_14_0_10_32_24
ATAAAAAATTAGATTTACTGTTTTTTAATAATAATCATTGCATGATCCATTTCAAAAGGATCTAGAAGTCTATAATCGATTACTTTAAACACTTTGTCTAACCTATCACGTATTTCTATAAATATATCTTTTGGTTTTCTTCTAACATCAATACTTCTCGCTTTAATTGATAATAACCCATAACCACCTTCTTTCAAAAATGCTTTACAATTCTTAATAAAAATCTCTTCTTGATTTTTTTGTGCTACATCTTGAAACACAACATCAACTTCACAAATTTTATCCTTGTATTCTTCAGGGTGGTTTGCATTTTCTAACATTGGTACAATATTATGTCGTTTCTCTGCTAAGAAAATAAGATCTCTCATAACTCGAGGTGCAGGATCAACCCCAAAAACAATCCCTTCTTTTCCAACCATGTCTGATACAAAAGAACACGTAAACCCATGAGAGGCGCCTAAATATAATATTTTATCATTTTTTCGGATACCAATATTTGTGCATCCTTTCATAATCATAGCTGCTAATTTACTTCGAGTAGGGTCAAATTCTCTATATTCTTGTCCCTTATCCCTCATGGTACGTTCCATGAAATGTATTTTACCGGGGAGAATGCTCTGTGTGAAAATTCTTTTACCGCGTGCTTCTTGATAAATTTCAAAGAGTGCATGTGCTTTAATCCTTTGTGACATTGAATTTTTCCTCCAGTAATTTTTTATATTCGGGTGCTTTAAATTCTCCTTTGAAATAATCTAGTCTTGCACATAATGTTAATTTGTCTGCTAAAACTCTCGCAGCCTTTCCTCTATCACTTCTTGGTGCATTTTGGACAATAGGATGATGAAATATTGCACCATATTTTGGCGAACGAGCGCCTGTTTTCAAATGTCTGAATAATGCTTTTTCTGCACCTAGCAATTGAATAGTAGATGCAGGCAACATTGCAAGTCTTTTCAATCCTTTACTTAATTCTAATAATTTAGCACCAATTGTTGTTCCTGCAAGTTCTAAGATATTAGGGCAATATTTTTCCATAATGTACTTTAAATATTCTTTATGCTGTTTTTGTAATTCAAAGGTCCCTAAAATTTGTTTTGCAAGTAAGGTCATTTGTTTTACATGCACTTCATCTAAATCTGCACCCATCGTCTTCCCTTGCAATAATTCTTTTCGTGTTTTTGTTGCAACCATTTCTGCGAATTTTTCATGATGTGTCATGTATTCTGCAAGTTCAGGATAGTATAAAGAATACCATTCTCGCAATCTCTTAGATAATAAATTAATCACGCGATCTAATTCCTGTGTATTTGCAATTGCTTGTATAATTAATTGATCTTCTGTTACAGAAAGTTTCAATTTGTGTTTTGCTAATTCTAAATTTCTTTTATAGAATTTTTCCATATATTTATCTTCTTTAAATAGAACCAACATTTCTCGTTCCTTGTAATCGGGCAAGGGTTGTAAATTTTTATGTTTCTGTTGTAATTTATTTTCAAATTGATATTTATGAATATAATCTTCTATATCTTCAAATTCTAAAGAATCTATAACTTTGAGTTCTTTACTAAGTACAAATGAGCCAATGATATTTGAATATAGATACATAAGTTATCTTAAAAATCGGTATTTTTATAAATCCTTCCTTCAGTATTTTAAGTAAATGCAGAAACTTCCAAAACATCTTGTTGAAGGTAAATGTGATTATTGCACTCAAGAATTCAATAAAGAAAACTGGAGTTCTGAATGGTGTGATGGAGATAATCATTACAAATCTTTAAATTGCGAAAATTGTTGCAAAAAAAATTGGTTAAATCTCAAATTCCTCGGTTCTGGTCATGATTGCATTTTAAAGAAAGAAGAATCAGAATTAGAAAGCATGGTGCGAAAAGTACAAGAGGGGTAACAATCCCAATATTCCCAATATAA
>PCYG01000083.1:4867-24077 GCA_002763025.1 Candidatus Woesearchaeota archaeon CG10_big_fil_rev_8_21_14_0_10_32_24
ATCTAGGTTGATGTCAACACAGCACCCAGATAACGTTACAATTCCATTCTTCGCTGAAAATGGTGTGATGAATGGTGATGATGAAGTTAAAGAGGCATTTTATACTTTTTCTAATCTAGGTGTAGACGAGCAATTATGGGACGCAGAAGGAAAAGAAGTTGATACCTTTGTTGTTAAAAAGCTTTTATCACGGCATCCAGAATTCTTCAAAAAAAATATTTTGGGTAAGGACAAATTTATAACTCTACGGGTACCAAATCCCGATGTAGAAAAAGATGAGGGAAAAATCCTTTTAGAAGCATTACATTCAATTCCTAGAAATTTTGATATCGGTAAAAAGTTTTACAATGAAGATATTGGGCCCGTGTTTGAAGTTGTAATTCCAATGTGTTCTTCTGAAAAAAATTTAATTCGTATTCATGAATATTACAAACAATTTATCATAAAAAATCAAGAGAAACAAATTTATGAAAATGATATTTCATTACGTGAATGGTTAGGTCAAATGAATCCTCATGATATTCGAGTTACGCCCCTGTTTGAAACAAAGGATGCAATCATTAATGCTGATAAATATGTTCAAAAATATGTTGAATTTGAAAAGATAAAAGAATTCCAACGTGTGTGGTTTGCGAGAAGCGATCCAGCATTAAATTATGGGTCAACTTCAGCAGTATTATTGGGAAAAATTGGTTTACAAAAACTTTACGAATTTCAAGAAAAATCATCAATTACAATTTATCCAATCTTGGGATGTGGATCAGCACCATTCAGAGGCAATTTTAAACCAACCAATGCCGATAAAATGCTTTTGGGATATCCAAGTATTCAAACATTTACGATGCAATCAGCATTTAAGTATGATTACAATCCACGTAAAGTTCTTAATGCGGTTGAAAAAATAAATGAAACTTCACGCAAAGCACCATCACCTATAGATGTCGAGTTCGCTTCTAATTTAATTAATAAAATGGAGGTTTCTCATCAAGAATCCATTAAAGAACTTGCACCAATAATTAATGAATTTAATCAATTTATTCCTCAAAGAAGAAAGCGGAAATTACACATAGACCTTTTTGGGTATGCTCGGAAACAAGGAGAGATTAGTTTACCACGCGCAATTAATTTCTGTGCCACTCTTTATTCCCTTGGATTACCTCCAGATCTATTAGGTTTATCTGTATTAACTCCCCAAGAAATTGATAAAATTCGGGATTGTTATAAAACAATTGATAATGACATGGCGGATGCTTTACAATATTTTAATAAAAATAATTTAACATTTTTTCCATTACCTGTACAAAAACAAATTGAAAAGGCGTTACAATTATTTGATTTTCAAATCAATGAATCTCATCAAATTATTACCACCGAAATAATGACCGCGTTCAAAAAACAAAATAATTCTATTTTGCAACAAAAAGTGCTAGAAGCAGCACATTTAAGAAAATTTTTAGGGTAAATAATTAGCATTCACGGAATAGACATATTTATTAATTTTGATTGGATGGCACAATTCAAAAAGTGAGTGATTGCAGGGCACGGCACCTTAGATTTTGTGATATCATTCACAAAATGTGCCTCCTTTGGCGCTCCCATCACTCAGAAATTGAATTGTGCCGATTGGATAAATTTAATTTATCTTGTATAAAGTGCCCTGCTTTAATACAAAACTTATGGAGGGTTTCATATTAACACATATTTTCCAAATATTTAAAAATATCAATAATGTTCTAACAACATGTTAAAAATTAAAGACAAAGCACCAGAATTCTCAATTCCAGATCAAAAAGGGGAATTAATTACCTTAAAAGATTTCAATGGAAAATGGGTTGTGTTATACTTTTATCCAAAAGACGATACTCCTGGATGCACTATGGAAGCAATTGAGTTTACAACTTTAAAACAAGAATTTAAGAGATTAAATACAGAAGTTTTGGGTGTAAGTAAAGATTCCCAGAAATCACATTGCAGTTTCATCAAAAAACAAGATTTAAAACTTATACTTCTTTCCGATGAAGAGAAAATTTTAGCGCAAGCTTATGGTGCATGGGGCAAGAAAAAATTTATGGGCCGAGAATATATGGGCATGAACAGAACCACCTATCTTATTAATCCAAAGGGAAAATTAGCTTTTATATGGGAAAATGTTAAGGCGAAGGGCCATGCGCAGATAGTATTAAAGAAAGTTAAGGAACTTCAATTGTAATTAATTCTAAAATAATCATGTATAAAATAATCAAAATAACCGCAATATTTATAAACCAATTGCGTTCATCAAGGGTATTACACATAAAGTGCGTCAATTACACTATTCGTACAAGCGAATAAATAATTGAGGTATAGTGACCTGAAAAGGCAAACATCACAGTAAAATTCTTTGATGTGAACCGCAATAGGTTGATTATAACGCATAAACCAAGCTCAATAGAAATAATAATCTAAAATGGGAAATATACACAAACCGAGATGTGGAAGTATGCAATTTTGGCCGCGTAAAAGGTCTAGACATAGTCTTGTGCGTGTAAGATCCTGGGCCCCTGAAAATCAAGTGAAACCTTTAGGATTCATCGGATATAAAGCTGGAATGACTCATTTAATGGTAGTTGACAATCGTCCAAAATCATTAACTAAGGGAGAAAAAATTTCAATGCCCGTTTCAATTGTTGAATGCCCTCCTATGTTTGTTGTGGGCGTTTCATTTTATAAAAATTCACGAAAAGTATCATCTGTTCTTTCTGAAAAATTTGATAAGAATATCTCACGAACCTTAACTCTTCCTAAAAAACCTGGAAAGAAAATTGAAGATATCCAAGATTTTGATTCAATTAAATTATTAGTTCACTCAACTCCTTCTAAAGCAGGTTTTGGTACAAAGAAACCAAAATTATTAGAAATGGTTCTTGGTGGAAATAAAAATGATCAATTAGTATATGCAAAAGAAAATTTAGGTAAAGAAATTAGTATTGAAAATGTATTTTCTCCCGGAAACCAGGTAGATGTTCATGGTGTGACCAAAGGAAAAGGATTCCAGGGAACAGTAAAAAGATATGGTGTTCCAATAAGGCAACATAAATCCGAAAAAACTAAACGTGGAATTGGAAACTTAGGTGCATGGACTCCAAAAAGAGTTGATTATCGTGTAGCACAAGCAGGTAAAATGGGTTACCATTTACGAACAGAATATAATAAACAAATTATTAAAATTGGTGATGATGGTTCAGAAGTCACACCAGATAGTGGTATTCAAAAATATGGTGTTGTAAAAAACTCTTTCGTTTTAGTGAAAGGTTCTGTTGCTGGATCTAAAAAACGAGCTTTAGTATTAACAAAATCCATCAGACCAAATATCAAAGTTACAAAAGATGCACCAGAGGTTGCATTCATCTCTGCATAAAATGAAAGTTACAATCCTAAATAAAGAGAACAAAACCCAAGGTAATGTAGATTTACCTTCACAGTTTTCTGAGGAATATCGTCCTGATTTAATTAGACGTGCAGTTCTTGCATTACAAAGTGTAGCACGACAAGCATATGGAACAGATCCTGAAGCAGGTCAAAGATATAGTTCAACAGTAAGTAAACGACGAAGAAATTATCGTGGTTGTTATGGTTTTGGAATTAGTCGTGTTAACAGAAAAATTCTTAGTCGTAGAGGAACACGAATGTTTTGGGTAGGTGCTACATCTCCTCAAACACGTGGTGGTCGAAGATCTCATGCACCAAAGGCAGAAAAAATCTTTGAACAAAAAATCAATCAAAAAGAAAATCAAAAAGCAATCAGATCCGCAATGGGTGCATCATTAGACAAAGTATTAGTTACTTCTCGTGGGCACAAAATTCCAGAAACATATCCTTTTGTGCTAGCTGCAGAATTTGAAAACATAATCAAAACAAAAGAAGTAGAATCAATCTTTGAAAAATTAGGATTAAAAGAAGAATTAGACCGATCATTAATTAAAAAAGTTCGTGCAGGTATTGGTAAATTACGAGGACGTAAATATCGTCGGAAAAGAGGGCCTTTAGTAGTTGTTTCAGGAGATTGTAGTCTTGAAAAAGCAGCGAAAAATCTTCCAGGAGTTGATATTGTTCACGTAAAATCATTGAATGCAGAAATGCTTGCACCGGGGACACAACCTGGAAGAATCGCCTTATACACTGAAAAGGCATTAGAAACAATAAGTAAGGAGAACTTATTCCAATAAAATGGCAGAAGAAGAACAACAATCACCTGTACAAAAGGAAAAACCTAAGTTTGATCCGTACCAGATTGTCAAATTTCCCTTATCAACAGAAAAAGCAATTAGACAAATTGAATTTGATAATAAATTAACTTTTGTCGTACATGCTCGTGCAACAAAACGCGACGTAAAACAAGCAGTTGAAGAATTATTCAAAGTGAAAGTAGCAAGTGTTAATATTCAAAATGCAATCCAAGGTCAAAAAAGAGCTTATGTCAAATTATCTGGGGACAGTTTAGCTTCAGATGTAAGTGCAGATCTAGGATTAATCTAAATATAAAATGGGTAAACGACTAATTCAACAAAGACGAGGACGTGGAACAAACACCTACAAGGCACCTAGCTTTAGGTATAAGGGTGCAGTTAAATATCTTTCATTAGAAACCTCTGGAACAATTATCGATTTAATCCATTGTCAAGGGCATTCCACTCCTTTAATGGAAGTGTCATATTTAACAGGCGAAAAAGGTCTTGCATTCGCACCTCAAGGTATCAAAGTAGGCGACATGATTTCAATTGGTCCAAACAATGAAGTCAAGGTTGGAAACGTTTTACCTTTAAGTGAAATCCCAGAAGGAACATTAATTCATAACGTAGAATTACATCCAGGTGATGGTGGAAAATTAGTACGAACTTCAGGAACTGCAGCGAAAGTTGTTGCGAAATCCGAAAAAGGTATTAGCGTAGTATTACCTTCAAAAAAAGAAAAATTATTCCTTCCAAATTGTAGAGCAGCAATTGGAGTGTTATCAGGATCTGGAAGAACTGATAAACCTTTCTTGAAAGCTGGTACAAAATTTTACAAAATGAAGGCTAAAAACAAATTATGGCCAATCGTGTGTGGTATTTCAATGAACGCAGTAGACCATCCATTTGGTGGAAAATGTTCTCACATTAAAGGACGACCTACATTATCTCCACGAAGTGCACCTCCAGGACGTAAAGTAGGTAAGATTGCTCCGCGAAGAACAGGTAGGAAAAAATAGGATAATCATATAAAATGGCAAAAAAAGAATTAACTTGGAATAACATGAATGAAGAAGAAGTAAAAATGTTAGATTTGAAAGCGTTTTTACAATACATTCCTTCCCGTCAACGGAGAACTTTAACACGAGGGTTTACGGATGCACAAAAAATCTTACTTAAAAATTTAGAAACAGGAAAAGATAACCTTAAAACCCATTGTAGAGATATGGTTATTTTACCAAAAATGATTGGGAAAACTTTCCGTGTTTATACAGGAAGAGATTTTGCTCCAATTACAATCACTTTGGAAATGATAGGTCATTATTTAGGTGAATTTGCACATACACGAAAATCAGTTTCACATAGTTCAGCAGGTGTAGGTGCAACAAGATCAAGTAAATCAACATCAGCAAGATAATTATAAAACATGGCACAAAAAACACAACAAGGAACAGGAAATTTCGCTTTGGCTAAAAGAACGAATATCCATATTTCAACAAAAGTAGGTATCGAAATCAGTCGTCATTTAAGATTCAGATCTACGACTTTTGCAAAAAAATTCCTAGAAGAAGTTCTTGTAAAAAAACAAGCAGTTCCTTTCAAAAAATTCAATCGCGATATGGGTCATAAAACCGGTATGATGGCGGGAAGATATCCTATTAAAGCGGCAGCAGAATTTTTACAATTAATAAAATCCGCAGAAGCAAATGCACAAGCAAAAGGTTTGAATACTTCAAGTTTGAAAATTACAAAATTACTTGCAAACAAAGCTTCAGAACCTGCTGGTGGCGGACGACATAGACAAGGTACAAAACGAAGTCACATTGAAATTGAAATTAAAGAAATGTCTACTAAGAAAAAAGATACAAAATCATCACAGAATAAATCCTCATCTTCAAAAGTAGAAACTCATAAGACAGAAGTTAAACAAGAATCTCAAAAGGTAAATGTAAAAGAATCTATTACTGAAATATTTGAAGTATTTGCAGGAGAAGCAGATTTAAAAGCAGAAGAAATGAAACAAGCTGCATTATCAATGGAACAAAAATTAAAAGAGCCCGTAGTTACAGCTGCAGATTTACTCAAAGAAGCACAGAAAAAAGCGGCAGAATTAAATGTAAAACAAAAGGAACAAAAGAAAAATAAAGAAGAAACTTCAAAAGCCGAAAAACTATTTGAACAATTACAAAAGAATGGCACATTACGTGATGGTGACAAAGAATGATTGAAAGAGATTTCATCCAACAAAAAACAAAAGAATATTACATTAAGAAATATCTAGAGAATAAACTAAAAGGAGTAGGAATCTCAAGCATTGTATTAAAAAAAATCCCTTTAGGAGAAAAAATAATAATTCAAGCAGCACGACCTAGTTTAATTGTTGGTTCAAAAGGATCAAATATCCGAGAATTAACACAATATTTAAAGAGAGAATTTAAATTAGAAAATCCACAAATTGAAATTGCAGAAATTAAAGAATATTTCCTTGATGCAAATATTGTTGCATCTCGAATTGCAGGTTCATTAGAACGTTTCGGTTCCGCACGATTCAAAAGTATTGGGCATAAAATTTTAGAAAATATTATGCAAGCAGGTGCATTAGGAGTTGAAGTTGTTTTATCAGGTAAAATTCCCGGTGCAAGAGCCAGAAGTTGGAGATTTTATCAAGGATATTTAAAGAAATGTGGAGACGTTGCTGTAAGTAGTGTAAATAAAGCACAACAAACTGCATTATTAAAAACAGGTATTATTGGAGTTCGTGTTTCTATCATGCCTCCAAATATTGTCCTTCCCGATCACGTGGAAATCTTAGATGAACCTATTAAAATTATAGAAGAAATCACAGAAGATAAGAAAGTTGATAAAGGTATAAAGAAAAAAGCAACAAAGAAGAAAACTTCCAAGAAAAAAGGAGATTTTGCTATAGAAACAAAAAAATCTAAAGAAAAAGTTCAAGAAAAAGTTTCAGAAGAAGTTAAATCTGAAGACGTCCCTGTTGAAGAACCACAATCACAAAAACCTCAAGAAGAGGCTAAAGAAGAAAGGGAGGAGAAACAAGAATGAAGATTACAAAAGAACTTCGTGCACTATCTCCTAAAGAAATCGATGAAAAATTAGGAGAGTTTAAAAAAGAACTCCTAAAACTAAATGCTCAAGTGGCTGGTGGTGCAGTAGCAAGTAACCCTGGTCAAATCAAAAAAACAAAGAAAAACATAGCAAGAATCTTAACATTGCTAAAGGAAAAAGAGGCACAAAAGAACTAATGGTTGGCGTATGTAATCAATGTGGTCTACCCGAAGATCTTTGTGTCTGTGAATCCATTGCTCGTGAACAATCTAAGATCACGATCAAAATTGAAAAGCGAAAATTCGGAAAAAAATATACCATTGTCTCCGGCATCACAAAAGATGCAAATGTTGACGAAATGTGTAAAAAATTGAAGAATAAATTTGCATGTGGTGGCACCGCAAAAACCGGCGAGATTGCTTTACAAGGCGATCACAAATCACGGATCAAAGCTGCCCTTGTGGATCTTGGGTTTCCTGAAGAAACCATAGAGCTTTCATAGAATGGTTAAAGCAACATATCCTCACGAACTTATCGGTGAAGAAATTGTTGTTGTTGACGCAACAAACCCCTCATTAAATGGAGTAAAGGGAAAAGTTGTCGACGAAACCAAACATACAATCATGGTTGATGTTCAAGGAACAATCAAAACATTGATGAAAAACGCAATCAGCTTTACAATCAAAGGTAAAGACCTTCGGATTGAAGGAAAAGACCTCATAAAACGACCCGAAGAACGGGTTAAAGGATAAAAAAACAATGGCAAAAGAAATATTCGGTGTAAAATCACCGAACCGAGATTGTACGGACGCAAAATGTCCTTTCCATGGACAGATTAACGTAAAGAAAGAACTATTCACCGGAAAAGTAATGAAAAAAGATATTAATGGATCCGCAACAATTGAATGGTTTAGACCATACTTTGTACCAAAGTATGAACGTTACGAAACCCGTCGTTCACGTATGAGAGTTCATAATCCACAATGTGTTGATGCACAAATAGGTCAAGAAGTAATCGTAGCGAAATCTAGGCCATTAAGTAAAACAAAAAATCATATCATTTTAGGTGTGGTTGAAATTGAGGTTAAAAAAGAATGAAAGCACTAAAAGGTAGAGTTACACGTTCACTCCCGTTACAGGCGGAACTTAGAACTTGTGATAACTCTGGCGCAAAAGTTCTTAAAATTGTATCCGTAAAAGGTCACAAAACTGTGAAAGGAAGAAGTCCTGCAGCAGGAGTTGGCGACTTAGTAATGGCTTCCGTAAGAAAAGGAAAATTAGAAATGAGAAAAACCGTTGTACCTGCAATCATTGTACGACAACGAAAAGAATACCGAAGAGCAGACGGCACACATGTCAAATTTGAAGACAACGCAGCTGTGGTATTAAAAGACTTGAAAGGAAATCCTAAAGGAACTATTTTCAAAGGCCCAATCGCAAAAGAAGTTGCAGAACGATGGCCAGCAGTGGCAAAAGTTGCAAACATGATCTTATAAATAAAAATGGCATTCGTAAAAACTTGGAATAAAAGTACACAACCGCGGAAACAGCGTAGTTATCGTTATAATGTGCCACTCCATGTGAGACAAAAATTAATGAGAGTACATTTATCTACAGATTTACGAAAGAAACATAACACGCGAACTACTCAAGTACGGGTAGGAGACAAAGTTCAAATAATGCGAGGTCAATTTACCAAGAGAGAAGGTAAAGTTGAAAAAGTAGATTTGAAACGTGAAAAAGTTTATATTACGGGTATTGAAAAAATCAAAAAAAATGGTACAAAATTCCTTGTGTCATTATCCCCTTCAAATTTAATGATTATGGAATTAATTTTGAAAGATAAAAAACGAAAATTAAAATTATCTCCAGCAGCTGTTGAAAAACCAGTAGAAAAAGCTGAAGGCAAGAATACTAAGGAGAAGACTTCAAAATGAAAAATCACTTAAAAAGAATCGCAACACCACGGACATGGGTTATTGATCGTAAGGCAGAAACATTTATTACGCGGCCAAAACCAGGTGCACATTCACTATATTTTGGCATGTCTTTAGGAGTAATATTACGAGATAACTTAAATTTAGTATCAACAATGAGTGAAGCGAAGAAGGTTTTGAATCGTAAAAATATTTTAGTTGATGGACAACGAAAAAAAGATCACCGACATTTAGTTGGATTATTTGATGTAATTACTATAGTAGATACAAAAAAATCATATCGTGTTTTATTAGACGATAAAGGAAGATTAGTAATTCAAGAGATCAACGAAAAAGAATCATCTTTAAAACCATGTAAAATTGTGGGAAAAACAATGTTACCAAAAGGCAAATTACAATATAATTTATATGATGGAAAAAATATCATTTCAGATCAAAAAGCAAATGTAGGAGATACATTTGTTTTAAGTTTACCTAAATTAGAAGTAAAAGAAGTTCTTCCATTAAAAGAAGGAAATTTTGTCTTTTTAACAAAAGGTAAACATGGTGGAAACTCAGGGATTTTAAAAGAAATTAGAGGAACTGAAGCAACCTACACTACACATAAAAAAGATATTGAAACAACTAAATCATATCTTTTTGTCTTGGGAGAAAAAGAGTCTAAGATTACATTATACTCCAAATAATAAAAATGGCTGAAAAAAAACAACAACAATCTGTACCAAAAGAATCTTCAAATCCAATGAGGACTATTAGTGTAGCAAAACTCACTATGAATTTGGGTGCAGGAAAGGATGAAAACCAATTAAAAAAAGGGATCAAATTATTGCAAAAATTAACACCTATAAAAGCAATAAAAACCTTAGCAAAGAAAAGAATTCCTACATGGGGTTTACGTCCTGGATTAGCAATTGGTGCTAAGGTAACAGTTCGTGAAGGTGCAGAAGTATTACTAAAACGATTATTTGTTGCAAAAGAAAATCAATTATCTATAAAATCATTTGATGAAAAAGGAAACTTTTCATTTGGAATTCCGGAATACATTGAAATTGAAGGTATGGAATATGATCCAGAATTAAAAATTATGGGTTTTGAAGTGGCTGTGACCTTAGAAAGGCCAGGCTATAGTGTGAAAAAACGAAAAAAGAACATCTCTAAGATAGGTAAAAACCATCAAATAACAAAAGAAGATGCAATTTCATTTGTACAAAGTTTAGGAGTAGAGGTCCAATAATATGACTACAAGCAACTGGAAAAAGGCATTTACGCAACTGGACGCGAAACCAATCAAGAAGCAGAAATACGCCAAATTTAACGCTCCTAAAGAACGATCATGTGGAATCGCAAACCGAAAATGTACTAATTGTGGAAGAATGGGTGGCCACATCAGCAAATATAATTTAAAAATTTGCCGACAGTGTTTCAGAGAAATGGCTGTGGGTTTAGGATTCAAAAAATATAATTAAGAGGAAATAAAAGAAAATGTTAAACGATCCATTGGCAGCGGCATTAGCGAAAATCTTGAACGCAGAACGTGTAGGGAAGCGCGAAGTACTTATTAAGCCAGCGTCAAAAATGATTAAGATAATCTTAACAATCATGAACGAACATCGGTATATTGGTACGTTTGAAGAAATTGAAGACGGGAAAGGCGGAATCCTAAAAATTAATTTATTAGGAAACATCAACAAATGTGGTGTTGTTAAGCCAAGGTTTTCAACAAAGAAGAATGGTTTTGAGAAATGGGAAAAACGATATCTTCCTGCGAAAGATTTTGGATTATTACTTGTATCTACTCCAAAAGGTGTAATTACACATAATGAAGCAAAAACTCAGGAAACTGGTGGGAAATTATTAGCATATTGTTATTAGAAAAATGAAACAAGATTTACAACTGGAAGTTGAACTTACGAATGGCGTAACCGCAAATCTAGAGGGAACTGTGCTTAAAGTAAAAGGACCTAAAGGAGAAGTTGAACGAGACTTTGCGCATCCTAGAATTAAAGTAACTATAGAAGGAAATCACATTATATTAAAAGCAGCAAAAGCAACAAAACGAGAAAAAACAATCTTAGGATCATACACTGCTCATATGAAAAATATGGCGAAGGGTGTTCTTGAACCATTCAAATATAAAGTTAAAATTTGTTCCGGCCATTTCCCTATGAATGTTACTATGTCTGGTCAAGAATTAATTGTTAAAAATTTCCTTGGTGAAGCAGTTCCACGAAGAGTAATGTTACCTCAAGGAACAAGCGTAAAAGTAAATGGTATAGAAATTGATATTTCAAGCCCTAATAAAGAGTTAGCTGGTCAAGCAGCATCAAAAATTGAAAATTTATGTAGAATTACAAACAGAGACAGGCGTATTTTCCAAGATGGATTATATATTACTGAAAAAGCAAAATAAGAATATGGCAAAAACAGAATTACAAGAACTTCGTAAAAAAACCAGCAAACGTAAACCTACATTCGTAGTTAAAGAATGGAAATTTGGGCATGGTGTAAAACGTAGATGGAGATTCCCTCGTGGAAAACATTCCCCTGTACGTCAAATGCACAAAGGAAAACCAGTGTTACCTGGTCCTGGTTATGGATCTGCAAAAGAAGTGTATGGTTTAGATAAACATGGATTACTCCCAAGGCTTATAAAGACTGTAGAAGATCTTGCTAATTTAAATCCTGCTGAGGAAAGTGCATTAATCTCAGGAAAATTAGGGAATAAAAAACGTTTAGAATTATTATCCTTAGTTCAAGAAAAAAATATAACCTTATCACAAGGAGATACTTCATCTTTACTTAGTAAGATTAAATCTGCATTTGATATACGAAAAAAATCAAAACAAGAACGATTAAGTGTAAGATCTAAGAAAGAAGAAGAAAAAATAAAGAACGCAGCAGAAAAAGAAAAAAAAGCAGCTCAAGAAAAGAAAAATGAGGATGCCTCTGTTGAAGAAAAAGTTCAGCAAGAAGGGGAAAAGCAGAAAGAACAGAAATCTGCTGCCGAAAAAACAATAATTAAACCCCAATAATAATTCAAAATGAAAACCAAAAAACGATTAGCAGCGGACATCATGAAAACTTCACCTAAAAAGGTGAAATTCCTAGCCGGAGCTTTAGAAGACATTAAAAAAGCAATTACTCGTGCTGATATTAGAGGATTAATTGCAGTTAAAAGAATTGTCAAATCTGGTGCAAATGAACATTCACGTGCCGGTGCAAGAAAAAATGCAGCACAAAAACGTAAAGGACGACAGAAAGGAGCAGGTACCAAGAAAGGGAAAAAATATGCCTCTGTTTCAGGAAAAGATAGATGGATGGCAAAAATAAGAACTCAACGGAAGTTCCTTAAAGAGTTGAAAGTGAATGGGTTAGTCGTTCCCAAAACATATCAAGATCTTTATCGTAAAAGTAGTGGTGGTTATTTTAGAAATAAACGTCACATTAAATTATATTTAACAGAACACAAATTATTTGAGGAGCAAAGCAACAAAGTTGTTAGCCCCGCAGTTAAGTCTACGGAGAAGAAAAAATAATTATAAATAAAAATGGCAACACGAAAACCAAAATCTGTACCTTTTCGAAGAAAAAAAGAAGGTAAAACAAACTATCATAGACGTTTGAAAATATTACTTTCTCAGAAGTCTCGTCTAGTTGTACGTCTTACAAATCAAAAAGTAATTGTGCAAATAATTCAGTTTTTCCCAGAAGGTGATCGTGTAGCAATTGGAATGGATTCATCTGCTTTACGAGAATTAGGATGGAAATATTCTTTAAAGAATATTTCTGCAGCATATTTAACAGGTTTATTAATTGGAAAGAAAGCAGTAGATGCAAAACAAGAAGAAGTTGTTTTTGATAGTGGGAACCAATCAATCTTACATGGTGGAAAACATTTTGCATTCCTTAAAGGAATTGTAGATTCAGGATTACAAATTAAACATGGTGATGAAAAAATCTTTCCTTCAAAAGAACGATTGACAGGCGCACATGTAGCTTCATACGCAAAAAAATTAAAATCAGAAAATCAAGAAAAATATAACCACGTATTTGGGCAATATTTAAAAGCAAACGCACATCCGGAAGATATAACCAAAAACTTCGAGGAAGTAAAGAAAAAAATATTAGGATAATTATATAATGGCAGACGAAAAACAGCAAAAAAGAAAAAGGGACGATCCACGCAAACAACGAAAACCTCGTGAGGAAAAACCGGTAGCAGCATGGGTTCCAACTACATTATTAGGTAAACAAGTACAAGAAGGATTAGTTATAAACTTAGATCAAATATTTGATACTAACCAAAATGTGCTTGAATCAGAAATTATTGATCATTTAGTTCCAGGATTAGAAGAAGACTTATTATTAATTGGTCAAGCAAAAGGAAAATTTGGTGGGGGGCAACGAAGAATTTTCCGTCAAACTCAGAAGAAAACTAAAGAAGGAAATTCTATTAGTTTTATGACATGTGCTGTTGTTGGAAACAAGAATGGTTACATTGGAATGGGTTTAGGGAAAAGTAAAGAAACAGTTCCTGCAAGAGATAAAGCAAAACGAAAAGCAAGATTAAATTTAATGAGAATAAGAAGAGGATGTGGAAGTTGGGAAACAGATGTACGTGAACCAAACTCTATTCCATTTGCAGTTGAAGGAAGATGTGGATCCGTAAGAATCAAATTAATACCTGCACCAAGAGGTACAGGATTACGTGTAGAAAAAGAATGTGCAAAAATTCTTACATTGGCAGGAATCAAAGACATCCGAAGTAAGACGAAAGGCCAAACAAAAACAAAATTAAATATGATTTATGCATTGATGGATGCATTAAAGAAACTTTCAGAAGTTAAAGTAAAACCCGAAGATACATCTAAATTAGGATTAATTGAAGGAAAGTTAAAAGAAACAAACATGCCAATCATTCAAACAGCTGAAGAAATTAAAGCTGAAGAAACAGAAATTAACGTAGAAGCATAAAATGACAACAGAAAATCAATCTAAAAAAGAACAAAGCAGTAAACCTGCAAGTACACATGCTAAGTCTATAAATCAAAAAACAGAGCCTAAAGCTTCAACAGGAGAAAAAATTGCAATTGTATTAGTTCGTGGTCTTGTAGACGTATCTGCACAAGTGAAAGATACATTACAAATGCTTCATTTGACGCGAAAAAATCATTGTGTTGTTATTGTGGATAATCCCGTAAATCGTGGTATGATTAAGAAAGTAAAAGATTATATTGCATATGGAGAAATCTCAGAAGAAACATATAATAAGTTAGTTGAAAAACGAGGCACAGAATTTCAAGGCCGAGAACAAGATGGGAAGAAAAAATATTCCTATAAATTTTTAGAAATTAATGGAAAAAAATACAAACCATATTTCCGTTTGAACCCTCCTCGTAAAGGCTTTGGTCGTAAAGGAATCAAAGTTGCATTTAAAGCTGGCGGTAGTTTAGGAAATCGTGGTAACAAAATGAATGATCTCATTGAGAGAATGTTATAATTAAAATGGTAGTCAGAAAATCCAAAAAAGTTAATAAGTACAGGGCACATACAACCCATGGTGGTGGCCACAGAAAGAAAAGACGTGGTGCAGGTAGTCGGGGTGGTCGCGGTAATGCAGGTTTAGGTAAACGTGCAGGACATAAAAAACGTCAACCTTTAGCTGGAAGACAAGGTTTTAGACCAAGAAGAACAATTGAAATGATTAAAAGCATTAATGTATCTTTCTTTACAGCAGTTAAAGTAGAAAATTTAGTTGCTGAGGGAAAAGCAATAAAAGAAGGTAATATTTACGTGATTGATTTAGCAAAATTAGGTGTTCAAAAATTATTAGGAACCGGAAAAACCAATGTAGCATTAAAATTAACAGTTGCAACAGCATCTGTAGCTGCAATTGAAAAGGTAGAATCCGCGGGTGGACATGTTTTGATTGCAAATCAAGTGGGAGATACTGAAACGCAAAGTAGTTAAACCACCTGTGCCTAAGCATTTACATACTAAAGTAACAGAAGAACCAACATAAGTTGGTTCATAATTTATAATTAAAATGGGTCTCTTCGATATAATCATTGGAAATCTTCCAGAAGTAAAAGGGACTAAACAACGGATTCCCTTTAAAGAAAAATTAAAATGGACGTTGCTTATTCTAGTTTTGTTTTATATTCTTGGACATATTCCCTTATTTGGTTTAGCAAATAATGCTTTAGCAAATTTTGAATTTTTATCTATTATTTTAGGAGCATCTTTTGGAAGTATTATTTCTTTAGGAATTGGTCCAATTGTAACTGCTTCTATTGTGTTACAATTACTTTCAGGTACAGGAATTATGAGTTTGGATTTATCAACTTCTGAAGGTAAAAAACGATTTCAAGGTCTACAGAAATTATTAAGTATCTTTTTCATCATCTTTGAAGCAATTATTTATGTGGCAATGGGTGGACTTTCAACAGGTGGATATTATGATCCTGTAACAGGTGGTTTCTTAGTTCTATTTGCAGCAGGTGCACTTCCTTTAGCAAAAAGTCAAATTTTCACACTTCAAGCATTATTAATCATACAACTTATTTTAGGTGGTTTATTAATTATGTTTATGGACGAAGTTGTGTCAAAATGGGGTTTTGGCAGTGGTTTAAGTTTATTCATTGTAGCTGGAGTTGCACAACAAATTATGATCAGATTATTTAACTTCATTCCAACTCCTGGATCCGAAATTGCATCTGGAGCGATCCCAGCAATATTTCAATCTCTTTCAATTGGTGATGTTACAACCGTGGGTTTAATGTTAGCAGGAATTATAAGTACTGTCGTAGTTTTCGCTTTAAGTGTTTATGGTCAAGCAATGAAAGTAGAAATTCCTCTTTCATTTGGTAAAGTTCGTGGATATGGCATGCGATGGCCATTAAACTTTTTTTATACCTCAAACATTCCAGTAATTTTAGTTGCAGCCTTACTTGCTAATATTCAATTATTTGCACGTCTTTTTGAGAATATAGGGTATCCAATTTTAGGAACCTTTGCAGGTCAAAATCCAGCATCCGGAATTGTATTATGGACCTCTCATCAAAATTTAGCCGCTGCTTTAATTCAGCAAGGGTCATTAACCTTATTACAAATTGGTCAAGCAGTTACTTATGTTTCATTGATGGTAATTGGTTCCATGGTTTTCAGTGTGTTCTGGATGCAGACAGCAGGTATGGATCCTAAATCTCAAGCAAAACAAATATTATCTTCAGGATTACAAATGCAAGGATTTAGAAGAGACGAACGTGTCTTAGAAAAAATCTTGGGCAGATACATTTGGCCATTAACCATAATTGGTGGTGGTTCAGTAGGATTACTTGCATCAATTGCAGATTTATCTGGTGCATTATCAAGCGGAACAGGACTTTTATTATCCGTAATGATTATCTATAAACTCTACGAAGAAATCGCAAAACAACACATGATGGATATGCATCCTGCGATGCGTAAATTTATGGAATAATTTTTTTTTCTTTTGATCAAATGGGTATCAAATCAATAAATTTATGCTTTATCTCTCCAATACCTTCACCACAATGTTTATATAATTTATAATTATCTTTAATCTATTCCAAAGTATATCAGATGTTAAAAAAAAAGAGGCAGATTACAGATTTTCAGTTTAAACTAGGTCTTACAATTTTAATTTTATTAATAATTATCATTTTTTATTTTGTATTTGTTGCAGAGAGATTTACCATCAAAGAAGATAGTATTGGGCAAGAACCACTTCTTGAAAAACAAATTAGTTATAATACGGAATTTTGTGCCAATAGATTAACAGAATTAGCACATGAAATCCATTTCTTAGAAAAAGAAATTATTTCAGAGAAAGAAATTTTAGGTGCTGAAGGTCTTGTAAAAGACCAAGAACAAAAAGTTATTACAATAGAACAACGTGAATTACAAGAAGTTAAAGATGAATTTGAAAAATATAAATCAATTTGTGACCAATTTGATGAAAATCCTACCTCTGAAATTTGTGTAACATTCTTACAAGAAGCAAAAGATAAGTTAGATATAGCACAGAAAAATGTGGATGAATCCACAGGATTAAAGCACATTGAGATCACATTAAAAGAACTTCGTAATACAAAAAGAATTTATGAAGGGATGAACAACATTTGTGATAATTTAAAATAAGGATTAAATATGGGAAATAAATATGCTGGCTTTTTAGAGGAGATAAATACTACTTTAGGACAGTGTGGTGCAATGAAAAAACATTTTTCAGATGCTCTTAATGATTTAGATTATTTAAAATCACATTTGGAAAAAAGGAACCTTAGAAATGCTAATATAAATTTAAAACGAGCGAACAATGCGGGAAGAAGAGTGTCTCAATCTTTTGACCGAGTTAAAAAAACTATCAAAACAATCATAGACGATTCTCTAATTTCTAATGAGGATAAAACTAAATTTAATAATTTTTTACAAAATGTCAAACCCCATGAATCAGCTTTAATATTGGACACATCGTACTTTGTTGGAAAACTAGGAGGTGATGTGGATTCATTAGGAGTTCAACTAGATCTTTATAAAAAGGGAAAACAAACATCTGAAATGGTTTTAATAGAATTAAATGATTTGATTGCACGTATAAACAAAATTATTGCAGGACCAAGTTTATCTTTAAGTAATGTGGGTTTACTTCCATTTATGGCAGTATTAAAAGATTTGTTACCTCTGGCTAAAAAATTAAAGGAGTTATAATGAATTTAATCCTTTTTCTTGCGGGCGTATTCTTATTTACCTTTTTAGTTGGAAGATTTCTAGAACGAATTCGTATCCCTTGGATTTTTTCTGCTCTCCTTATAGGTCTCGGTTTAGCAGCATACAATCCATTTAAAGCGATTACGAGTTCAGAATCATTTGTATTTTTAGCACAGTTAGGAATGTATTTTCTTTTATTTATTATTGGATTTGAAATTAATTTTAAAGAAATTCGTAAGAAGGAAGGATTTATCATTAAAACAACACTGGCAATTATATTCGCAGAAGGTTTTTTTGGAACTTTCTTAGTTCATTATTTATTTGATATCTCTTGGACCATTTCTATTTTAGTTGCAATTTCATTTGCAACTGTTGGAGAAGCAATTCTGTTACCGATTCTTGATGAATTTAAACTTACAAAAAAACCACTAGGTCAAATTATATTAGGTATAGGAGTTTTAGACGACATAATTGAAGTCGTAACCATCATTATTCTTACGATTTTATTAGGAAATATAGCGGGACACACACAAACCAAAATTATAATTACATTAAGTATTCTATTAGGGTTATTTATCTCTGCGTATCTCCTTAGTAAACTTAAATATCAAGCAGCAAAGATTCATTTTAAAGGAATTGCATCATTTTTTCTGTTTGTAATTTTTTTCATTTTTGCCTTTATTGGGATTGGGTTAATAGCTGAGGCTGCAGCCTTAGGAGCAATTCTTGCAGGGATGGCGTTACACAATTTTATCCCAAAGAAAAGATGGAATATTATTGATTCTGAAATGCGTACGATGGCTTACGGATTTTTCGCACCAATATTCTTTTTATGGGTTGGGTTAGATACTGATATATTCTATCTCTTGAAATATCCTCTTCTTATTTTAGCTATTATAGCTTTAACAAATATTACAAAAATTTGTGTAAGTTATTTTATGGGAAGGAAAGAGTTGGGAGTAAAGAAATCAATTATCATGGGTGTTAGTTTAACCGTGAAGTTTAGTACCAGTATTGTTATAATTAAATTATTATTTGAAAATAATCTGATTCCCCAGACTTTATATTCTGTTCTTGTAGGGGCAACTATTATATTTCAATTTATAGTTCCATTCTTATTATCAAATTTGATTAAAAGATGGAAAATCCATTTAAAATGAATCTTCGGAGCCTATAAATCGATGCTGGGTCTTTGTTCTGGCCTTTTTGAAATTTAAGGAATAAATTTATATTTCATTAGTTTATTCTCTATAAGATGCAATTAAA
>PCYG01000004.1 GCA_002763025.1 Candidatus Woesearchaeota archaeon CG10_big_fil_rev_8_21_14_0_10_32_24
GAAAGATTAAGAAAAAGAGGCAATGAGTTTGGAACAACAACAGGAAGACCAAGAAGATGCGGGTGGCTTGACTTGTTCGTTGCAAAATATGCTGTAGAAGTTAATGGGATTAATGAAATCTCTTTGACAAAATTTGATATTTTAGATAAAGAAAAAAATATTCAGGTGTGTGTTGGATATTCTATAGAAGGAAAAGAAATGGATTATTTTCCAATAACAGAAATGCAATATTGCAATCCGATTTATGAAACTCTTCCTGGATGGGAGACAGATACATCAAAAATAAAAAAACCAGCTGACTTGCCAGAAAACGCAAGAAGATATATAAAAAGTATAGAAGATTTTCTTGAAGTTCCAGTTAAAAGAGTTGGCGTTGGTCCAAGAAGAGACCAGATAATTGAATTTTAAAACAAAGGGGTATATTCAAAGACGACATTTAACAGAATCAGAATTTTAGTTCCGGATAATAAATCTTTTGAAAATATGGATAAACTAATGGTACTTTTAATTGATAAAATAATAAATCTAAAATTAGAAAGCTAGAAATATTTTGCATTCGACATTCAGGGAAACTTGAAGGAAGTTTTTGGGTTAGAATCTCTGCGGGAATTTAGTTTTGAATAGAATAAATTTTTATAGGGGGAGGTTGTTGGTTTTGTGGGGAGAAAATGACAAAAAGAAAACTCATTGTTGAAAAAGTTGATTTGGGCGATGAAGGAGAGGTTTGAAAATAGAAAATAGGATACCTCTTTCTAAAAAAATACTTCTGGGATATTTATATATTAGAGGACAATAAAGTTTAAATAGCCCATTTTATTATACATAAATATGGTAAAAGCAAATATTACCTTTCCAGACGGGACAAAAATGGCTATAGATGGAACTATCGATGATATTATTAAAATAAAAGAAGAATTTAATAAGAAGAAACATAACAATATAGAAGAAGATACCTTATCCAAAGAAAAAAAAAAGGGGCTAAAAAATTCTGGGGGGCCCTTAGGGAGAATAAGAATATTAATAAATGAAAATTTTTTCAAAGAAAAGAAAGAAATAAGGCAGATATTGAAAAGGTTAGAAGAACGAGCCGTTTTTTATACATCCCAATCAATATCTCCCGCACTTATAAGGTTAATTAAAAAAGGGGAATTGAGAAGGATCAAAGAGGGAAATAAATGGAAATACGTAAATCCTTAAAATGGCAAAAATAAGTAAAGAATTAATAAAAGAATTTGTAAAAAAAGACTTTTTTGATAAACCTAAAAGTACAGAAGAGGTAATCAAAAAACTAGATTCTAAAGGTTTCTCTATAAAAGGAAAGAAAATCGGGCTTGTTGCCCAACTTTTAACTCTGCTATGCCAAGAAGGCGTTTTAGAAAGAGAAGGAGAAAAAAGGAATTATAAATATAAGAAAAATGAATGAAGAACAAATAAAACAAGAATTTGAAAAAATCTGGGATAAGATAAAAGAATTAGAAAATAAAATATTTCAGAAAAAAGAAATAACAACTAAGGAAAGGAAACCCTATTCTAAAAAGGATTACAAGGGTTTAGCTGGGGGAATTAGGTTAATAATAACAGAAGGTTTCCTTAATAGTCCAAGATCAGTTAATGAAATTTTTAATGAACTTAAAAGGCAAGGTTATCATTATCCTCAAAAATCTGTTTCTAAATTACTTAGTATAAATTTTATGAAGAACACCAGAATTTTAACAAGAGTTAAAGAGAACAAAAAATGGAAATATGTTCTAAGAAAATAGAAAATATAAAGCAGAATTTACAAGGATTTTTCAATCTATTAATCGAGACAAAAGAGATTCTTATTAAACTAGAAAAGTATAAGGGAAACTCTAATTATAAAGAAGCTTTTCTAAAGAAAGTAAATAATATTAATCGTGCAAGTAAATTTCTTGATGCCCAAATTTCAACAAGTTCAAATAATGCTCTAAAGAATGTTTTCAATAAAATCAAGGGAGATATAGAAACAATTATCAAATATAAAGATGCTAAAAATAGCTTGGAAGAGATAAGTTACTTAGAAGAAAAATGGCCAGAAATAGAAATTGCTTCCGAAGACCTTAAGAAGAATAATTCAATTTTATTAGAACGAAATATTCATCCAGAAATTATTAAAGTTAGTGAAAAATTATTTAATGACGGGCATTATGCTCCAGCAATAGAAGAAGCTTTTAAAAAAGTTGTTTTGCTTGTAAAAGAAAAATCTGGTAAACTAAATCTAGATGGTTGTGGATTAATGACTACTACATTTAGCAAAGATAATCCCATCTTAAAATTTAATAATGGAGAGACTCAGATTGATAAAGATGAACAAATGGGCTGGATGCTTATTTACCAAGGGGCAGTTTTAAGTATTAGAAATGTAAAAGCACATGGAAATATAGTCCAAAAAGATCCTGTTAAAACTTTAGAATATTTATCTTTTGCAAGTTTATTATGTAGAAGGTTGGACGATGCTATTAAAGTTTAGTTTATTTATACAACTTCTCTTTTCAAACCCTCTTCACCATATACCCTTCTTCTAATTCATATCCTAACTTCCTGTAATATTCTCTGACACCGACGCCAGAAATAACATATATTTTTACACCATAAAAATAAGAATTAACAACCTTCTCCCAAACGATATATTTAAATATCTCTTATCTTTATTTATATTAATTTAACTCCCCGGTATGGTTCTCTGAACAATGCCGGGCTTCATATTCTTTTCATAAAGTTTATAATGATTCTTGTTAATAAACTCATATGAAAAAAGCCATTGTCTTTGTAGATGGAAATAATTGGTATCACAATGTTAAGAGATATTACAATCCAAGTGACGTCGATATCCTAAAAATAATTGATCTTATCAAGAAAATTAAGAAATACGACGTTCTTGAAATTAGATGGTATGTTTCTGTTCCAAGTATAGAAGATGGAGAAAAAATGTATTTTCAACATTTATCTTTTTTGGATTATTTAAGAAACAAAGGAGTAAAGGTTATAACAAGAAAACTTCAGAGATTATCTAATAAACAAATATCAAAGAAGAAAAGAGATTTATTAAATTCTTTAGACTTGTGTAAAATGTGCAAGCCAATTATTGATGCTCAATTTTTAGATATTGCAGATATAAGAAAGAAGGAGAAAGGAATTGATGTCGCAATAGTTGTTGATATGATAAGATTATGTTTAATGGACGGAGAATGTGATGTTTGTTTATTAATTTCCGGAGATGCTGATTTTGTTCCAGCACTCTCGCTAATTAAAGAAAGAGGAAAAGAAATTTTAACTTCGATGACTCCTTTGGGGTATTCTTCAGAACTTAGAAGAGACTTTCCATTTTTTATACTAAACCCAGAAACATTAAAAAGTTGTTTTAGAGATTATGAGAGTAAAAAGAAAAATAGAAAAAAATATTAACTTTTAGCCCACTTTTTATCATCAATAAAACAATCTTAACTCCCTTTCACCATATACCCTTCTTCTAATTCATATCCTAATTTTCTGTAATATTCTCTGACTCCGACGCCAGAAATAACAGAAATCTTTTTGCATTTGTTTTTTTGTGCGATTTTTTCAGCTTCATTCATGAGCCATTTTCCAAATCCTTTGTGTTGCGACGCTGTTTTGTTTTTTTCTCCTAATTTCAAAGCTTGGCCGTAAACATGAAGTTCTCGGATGATTGCTTGATTGTACTGCCCAACATTACTTCGCTCATCACTTTCCCACCCCCCCGCCCGAGATTTGTCTCGCGCTAACGCGCTCGAGATTGATGGATTTTTAATAACAAGAAAAGATTTATCTTTTTTATCATTTTCTTCATTAGATTTTTTCATTAATTGTTTTTTAAGCGAAGTTCCTTGACGAATGTCTGGAACTAAGCCACCAATATCACGAGCCAACGACGAGTGCAATTCATTAAAAATCCTCAGCCTCAAAAGCCCGAACAAAATATCGTCGCTGTTTACAATTTCTAAAAAATATTCATCTCCGTCTGAAGCTTTGTACTTTGTTGTTTTTAATTTTAAATCAAGATTAACTTCTCTATTATCTCTTAATGCAAATCCTATTTCTCTATATCGAATTTCTTTGATCTTGCTGTTGTTTTTCCGCAATTCTTTTTCAATGTCTTTTCTCAAATCAATATTAATAACTCCTGCGGTTAAATATTCAGGAGGAATCTCTCTCATAACTCGCATAACCCTGCAGTATCTTGGAACTTGCTCTAACATTTCTACGAGAATTTGTTGTGTTTGTTCTTTTGTATAGGGCTTGTATTGTTTTTTCCAATAAATTTTTTCAAGTTCTGAGCCAGGAATAACCTGGCACGGGTAAATCTTTAACTGGTCTGGTTTGAATCTTTTGTCTGAAAATAATTTCTTAAATAATTTCAAATCTTTTTTTAAATCACTTCCAGGCAAACCAGGCATTATATGGTAACCGACTTTAAATCCTGCGTTTTTCAAATTTTTAGTTGCTTCAACAACATCTTTAACTTTGTGGCCTCTTTTGATTTTTTTATAAATTTCATCGTCGATAATTTGAACTCCAAGTTCAACTCGCGTTGCTCCAAACTCCCGCATCCTGGCAATAAA
>PCYG01000003.1 GCA_002763025.1 Candidatus Woesearchaeota archaeon CG10_big_fil_rev_8_21_14_0_10_32_24
AGATGAACGAAGTTTCCTTCATGATATTGAAAAATTAATAAAACAAAAAATTGAAGTGATGGATCATAAGTTCCATTCAGAATCTGCAAAAAATGCAGTAGGTACAGCAGCAAAACCAACACCTAAAGAACGAGGAACACACCGTCCAAGACCTGGTTCTAATAGTAAAACCCCATTTACAAAAATGTATAAGGGAAATTCTAAAGCTAAAGGCGGCAAACAACGACGTCAATCTGCGAGAAGATAATTAAAGTTTTTTCTTTATTAGGAAAGTAAAGTTTATTGTAATTCTAATAAAAACATAGTTAATTTTATATAGGTTCATTAAATTAATTTAATTATGAATGACATAGATCAAAAACCAAATTATAAAGAGATTTATAAAATTGTTGGATCAAGAAGTATCCATTGAAATTGTATTAGTTGCATCAATTCTTCATGATATTGGTAAAACTAAAATTGACGTATCTAAAATATTTTCTCCTACTGGTAAAACGTTTGGATCACTAAAAGAATGGAAGAAACACCCAGAATTTGGTGTCCCAATCGCTCATAAGATATTAACAGAAATGGGCCATTCAAAAGAATTCATTGAAAAGGTATGCCATTTAGTTGAGTATCATGATGCTCGCGGGGATGAAATTAAAAATAAATCTATTGAATTACAAGTCTTGCAAGATGCAGATTTAATAGCTGATTGTGGTTTTGCTGGTTTCATTAGACCTTTTTTGTATGGGAGTAAATTTAGTCGTCAAATAATTGGTTCAATTAAATACCTACAAAGTGAAATTAACCGAGTTGCTCAAGATGGTATGTTAAATTTAGAAGTTTCTAAAATTATTGCTGAAAGGAAAATAGAATTAGAACAAAAATTGATTAAAGAAATGTCACAGGATATTAATTGTGATTTATTATAAAAAAATTATTTCATTTATAATTACAGATTTCTAACCAATACCACCTCAAGTTAAATATATAAACCCCTAAATAAATTCTAACTTCATGTATTTCAAAAAGAGGCATAGAACACATCACAATCATGATTTAGGAAAACTATTTGCATGGTTAGCTCTTACTACAGGATTAGCAAATGCCGCATTTTGGACCATCTTTCCTTTAGTTGTTGAAAATGTTGTAGGATCTGAAGCGCTAGTAGGTATATTTTTCTCACTGATTTCTGTAATTGGATTTGGAGGATCTCTTTTATCAACAGTCATATTAAGAAAAGTATCAAGAGTAAAGATTACAAAATGGAGTTTAATTGGTGGTTCCATTTTTATTTTATTATTTACATTCATTATTTCAAAAACTCATCTTTATATTTTTGAAATACCAAGAGCACTATGTACGTTGATTGTAGGAATTGTACTTTCTCTTTACATCAGAGATACAGCGAATGCACATAAAATTGGTTTAGCTGAAGGTAGATATTATTTATATGCAAATATAGGTTGGCTTATTGGCCCATTAATTGGAGGATATCTTGGACAATTAATTTCTAGAAATGCGGTGTTCATTTTTAGTGCATTCCTTTATTTCATTAGTTTCATCATATTCCAACATCAACATATTAACCAACACCCATTAATTACACATCAAAAAGAAAAAAAAACAATTACAGAATTATTTTCTAATATCAAAGATTTTTTTAAAATAAAAGAATTATGGAGTGTGTATGCCATTACATTAGGATTAAATTATTGGTGGGCAATAAGTACGATTTATATTCCCCTTTATATTATACAACAAGGATTTGGTGATGAAGTTGTGGGATGGGTAGTTGCAGCTGGGATTTTACCTTTAGTTCTCTTTGAAAAAATAATTGGAACATTAGCAGACAAACATGGATTAAGAATATACCTTGCAATGGGATTCCTTATCACTGCAATATTTACAGCATTATTTGACATCATTTCTATAGTACCAATTGTCTTAATTTTAATGGCAGTGGTGAATATTGGTGCAGCGTTTATTGAACCACTTCAAGAGACTTATTTATTTGAAATTATTAAGAAAAAAGATGAAGAAAAATTTTATGGTGTTTACAATACAGCAGATCCATTAGCCAATATCCTTGGACCATTAATTGCTTCTGTGTTTGTGTTATTTTGGGGTTTGCCTGGTGTATGGTATGGTTCTGCAGCAATTTTATTAGGATTTATGGTAATAGCTCTTAAAGCTAAGAAATAAAAATTAAAAAATTATCTTTTAGGACGAACAGCTGTTCTCTTCGCAAAAGGTTTTGAATCCCTAGGTTTATCAAAAGTTTTTTTCTTTTTGAAAGAACCTTCTTTTTTAGGAGATCTTTTAGATTCATCTCGTCCAGATCCTTCTTTACGTTCATAAGTCCTTGGTGGTCCTGAACTTCCGCTAGATTCTTTTCGTTCATAAGATCTTCCTGAATCTTTTCGTTCAAAGGAACGTCCTGAACTTCCGCTAGATTCTTTACGTTCATAAGTTCTTGCTGGCCCTTTTCTATCAAAAGAGCGTCCTGAGCTTCCGCTAGATTCTTTTCGTTCAAAGGAACGTCCTGAACTGCTACTGAATTCTTTACGATCAAAGGATCTTGCAGGTCCTTTTCTATCCAAAGAACGTCCTGAATCACCACTAGATTCTCCACGATCATAAGACCTTCCTGAACCACGAGATTTAGTACGTGTGTCTCTATCACTTAAACCGCGATCTCTACTGGAGGGACGACTACGACCAAAAGATTTTCTATCTCCACGGTCACTTCTTTCAGAGTTAGCAGTAACTGTTTTAAGATTTTGATATCTCTTTTCATCTAAAACTCCACTAAAAGCTTCTTTCAATAATGTTGAAATAATTAATTTAGGTTCATGGTTTGCTAATAAATCCTCAGCAAAACCTTCATATTGTGTAGATGTTCCAGATTCAATTAAAGTATGAACTTTTGTAATCATTTTACTTTTACGTGTAGCAACAATTTCTGCAGTTGAAGGAATTTCTCGACCAGCTATTTCTCGGTGGATAAGTCTCTCAATAAATTTTAATTTCCTTTTATCAGATGGTGTTAACAATGTGATTGCAATACCTTTTTTACCTGCTCGCGCAGTTCTTCCAATCCTGTGTGTATAATTTTCAGGACTTTGAGGAAGAGAAAAATTAACAACATGAGTTAAATCATTAACATCAATACCACGTGCAGCTACATCTGTTGCAACTAAAATAGTAATTTGTTTATTCCGTAATTGCAATAATATTTTTTCACGTTGTGGTTGGGAGATGTCTCCATGAAGTGCTGCTGCTCTATAATCTGAATTTAAAAGTTGATGTGTCACTGAATCAACATCTGCTTTTGTGTTACAAAATATAATACCATAAAAATCGTCATTCATATCTACAACACGACGAATTACTTGACATTTGTCCTTTGCCATCACATTGTAATAAAATTCTTCAATTTGAAGTGTTGCTTCATGTCTTTCTAATTTAACATGAACTGGATCACGCATGAATTTCTTTGCAATGCCAATAATTGCACGAGGCATAGTTGCAGAAAATAAAAGCATTTTCTTATCTTTTGGTGTACTACCAATAATAGTTTCAATATCTTCAATGAAACCCATATTTAACATTTCATCTGCTTCATCTAAAACTGCAAATTTCACATGTGTTAAATCTAATGCTCTTCGTTTAATTAAATCTAATGTTCTTCCAGGTGTTCCTACAATAACTTGAACACCACGTTTTAATTGACTTAATTGTTCACTCATAGAAGATCCACCATAAACTGCTAAAGAATACACATTCTTATCTCCACGTAAGGTTTCAAATTCCTTTGCAACTTGCATTGCAAGCTCACGTGTAGGTGCTAAAATAATTGCTTGTACATTTCTGGATTCAGGGTTTACTTGTTCAATAATAGGAAGTGCAAATGCTGCTGTTTTTCCTGAACCTGTTTGAGATTCCCCAATAACATCTTTTCCTTCTAATAATAAAGGTATAGTTTTTTCCTGAATTCCAGTTGTAGTAGTATAACCTTTTTTTTCTATAGCCTTAAGTATAGTGCTTGATAATCCTAATTCTTTGAATGTTTTCATAATGGTAAATTTGAGCTGGGTCCTTATAAAGCTTCCTATAATTTATAACCAAAAGGTGAATAAAAAGAGAAGATATACATGACTTAAAAATATTAAATGTTTCATATAAATTTTTAAAGAAGATTAGAAAATAATCAAAAATGGAAATTAATAATTTTTTTAATCTTCAAGGACAAGAAAATATCAAAGTAGAACAAGACAAATCAAATATTTTTAAAAGTTTAATTTATGGTGACCAAGTAAACATAGGTGGCGAACCATATATTGTAATTGGTCATGCAGGTGGAATTTCAACTAAACCTGGAACATTTAGTTCTTGTTCATTGACTCCAAAACATGAATTTATAAATGAAAGAGAAAGCGATTATATGATTGGTTTTTATACTCAAAATGCGGAACAATCAAAACTAGGTTCCGAAAGACTTACTGGAAGAAGTTTTAAATTAAGTGATTTTGTAAATATAAATTAAGGAAACCTACATAAAAAACATGTGTTCCCTGAAGTAATTCATGGTTTTGGGATACTTATTCACACCATCAAT
>PCYG01000009.1:0-3961 GCA_002763025.1 Candidatus Woesearchaeota archaeon CG10_big_fil_rev_8_21_14_0_10_32_24
AGATGTTACATTAGATGATATTGCAAACTTGTTTAAATAAATATGAAATGCGAATACTGTGATTTACAGGACAAAAACGAAGACATTATTTATGCAGATGAAGATATTGTCATTGCTGTAAAAGATAAAATTACAACACCTGGACAAATTACAGTATATCCTAAAAAACATTATCCTATCATGGAAATGGTGCCAGAAGATACATTAAATAAATGTGTGTATGCAGCTAAGAAAGTTTCTATGGCGGTCTTTGAATCACTTGAAGCGCAGGGAACAAATATTCTTGTGAGAAATGGCTTAAGTGCAGGCCAATCTGTGCCACATTTTGGGATTGAAATCATTCCACGAAGGGAAGAAGATAATCTTAATTTACAGTGGAAAGGTAAAGAAGTTCTGGAAGATGAAATGGATATGATATTAGAAGCAATTGAAATGGATCTAAAAAAACCATCAATGGCGGAAGCAAAAGAAGAGATTATTGTTGATAAAGGTGAAACACAAGCAGTCTTAGAAAAAGAAGGTGACAATTATTTATTGAAATCTTTGAAGAGGATTCCTTAAATCTGCTTATTTCACTAGGTGTGTCCATTAGTAGTTCTGAAGTAAAAAATATTTCCTGGAATAAGATGTTTTTATACCAGCAAAAGTAACGATGCTATCTAGAAAGTTCATTTTTTGTATGCTAGCACCAATGGAGGTGCAGTTCTTATGAAGGAAAAACTCTACGTGCCGTGCCATAATATACATTTTTATGACTTTTTGGACAGTGCCAAAGTATCCATAACTTTAAAAAATAAACCACTTCCAAGATTCTATGAAACAATATGATGTTGCAATTATTGGAGCAGGAGTTACAGGTACGTCAATTCTTTATACTTTAAAAAAATATACAAATATAAAAAATATTGTTTTGATAGAAAAATACGATCAGATTGCAAAAGTACAATCAGCCCGCACAAATAATTCTCAAACTTTACATATTGGAGATATTGAATCTCATTATACATTAGAGAAATCTAAATCTGTAAAGAAAGCAGCATCTTATGTTGCAAGTTATGTTGATGCACATAAAGGTTTACATAGAAATATCCCTAAGATGTTACTTGCAGTAGGAAAAGAAGAAGTTAAAAGATTAAAATTATGGTATGAAGAACGAAAAGAACTCTTCCCTTACATGCGATTAATAAATCGTGAAGAAATTGCAACAGTTGAACCAAAAGTGATAGAAGGAAGAAAGGAAAATGAAGATATTCTTGCGATGTATACAGAGAAAGGGTATGCCATTGATTATGGGAAACTCTCAGAATCATTTGTTCAAGAATCAGGGGAGGTAGATATATTTTTAACACAAAAAGTAAAAAAGATTACAAAAGAACAAGATTATTATATCATTATTACAAATAAAAAAACCCTTCGTGCAAAAGTTGTCGTTGTCGCAATTTCAGGCAATTCACTTTACTTTGCACATCAATTGGGATATGCAAAGAATTTGATTCTTCTTCCAGTTGCAGGAAGCTTCTTCTGTGGACCAAATTATGTGAAAGGAAAAGTTTACACCATGCAAAATCATAAACTTCCATTTGCAGCAGTTCATGGAGACCCTGACGTAATGAATCAAAATATAAATCGTTTTGGACCTATTGCAAAGGTTCTTCCAATGATTGAGCGTTTTAATTATAGTTCTGTCTTAGATTTCTTAAAATTATTTAGATTTCGTTTTGATGCAATTTTAAGTTTAATAAAAATTGTGTCAGATCCCATTTATTATCGTTATGTTTTATGGAATATGATGTATGACATCCCCTATTTTGGCAAGTTTGCATTTGCTCGTGAAATCGAAAAAATAATCCCTACAGTTAAAGGGTCTGCATTAAAATATGGAAAAGGTATTGGAGGAATTCGTCCACAAATTGTTAATGTTGATACTAAAATGGTTGAAATGGGTGAAGCAAAAATTATTGGAAATCAAATTATTTTTAACATTACCCCTTCTCCTGGAGCATCCGTATGTTTAAATAATGCTAGAATAGATGTTAAAAAGATTGTAGAATTTTTAGGAAAAGAATTTGATGAAGAAAAGTTTAATAAAGATTTAGCATGGAGGTCTTAATATGACAAAAATAATCTTGTATCAATTTGAAACATGTCCCTTTTGTGCACGTGTACGTGATTACATGACTGAAAAAAACATTGGATTTGAAAAAGTTAATGTGTCTTACAATTCCTCAGATTCATTACGGAAAGAAATTAAGGAAAAGAGCGGTGTTGGAACTGTTCCTGTAATCAAAGATGGAAATAGGTATATTGGAGATTCTGGTGCGATTATAGAATATTTAAAAGAGAATTACAATTAAATTACAATTAAACTGAAATTCCTTAATTACCGAATGGAATTTCATATTTAGTTCGCCTAATTGAAGTTAATATTTTTCGCTTTTAATGGAAACTCACTATAAATTAAAATGACCTATATAATCACACAAGAATTGAAAAAAGTAGGAAATTATCTCAAGAGAGGGTTTTATGGATTTTGTGATTATATGGATTAACAACATTTAGCACAAGGCAAATCATTTCTTGAAGCAAGAGAAACCAGAGATAAGTATCAATTTTCAACTTTAGGGTCTCACTTAAGCACTATAATTCCCGTCACTTTTGGAAGTTTTTTTGAAGATAAAATAGAAAAACATTTTTAGTATACTGAAATTCCTTAATTACCGAATGGAATTTCATATCTAGTTCGCCTAATTGAAGTTAATATTGTTCGCTTTTAATGGAAACTCACTATAGTTAAAAAATAAATAAGAAAAACCAAAGTTGTAATAAATCATTTTATATATCTTTAAAAAATCATTAGTATATTATTATGCAAAAAAGTTCACCGGTGTAAAACCTCACCCTTTAGGGTGAAATTTTTGCATGCTAAAAATGGGTAGTTAAGAAACTGCCTGGTTGAAACCCCTTCCCTTAGGAGTGGGTGAGGCAGTTTTACGCATTTTTATCATAAATCCTACATATATAAAAAATGAATTTAATTAAAGGAACACGTGAACAGGCAGAATTAAACGCAGCCATTACAATAGCAAATTCTTTACGTTCAATATTAACGAAAAAAAGATTATGTGTTCTTGCAGTGCCAGGTGGCACAAGTGTTTCAGGTATCTTTGATCATCTGATTGCACAAGATTTGCCATGGGAAAGAATTCACCTATTTCTCACTGATGAACGATTAGTATCCTTAAAACATAAAGATAGTAATTCGCATCTTTTGAAACCATTTTATCAAATTATGAATGAAGAAAATATTCATCTCTTCACATATAAAATGAAGAAGAAAGATAAAGGTTTGACTGAATATAGAGCTGAATTAAAAAAGTTAGGTGGACGTGTTGATTTTGCTTTATTAAGTTCTGGAGAAGATGGTCACGTTGCTTCTTTGTATCCCGCACACCCCTCTGTATATGCTAATGCAGCATATTTTTTCCTCATTGAAGATTCGCCAAAACCACCAAAGAAACGTATGTCAATGTCTCATCTCCTTTTGATGCAATCTACAGCTGGTATGGTTGTATTCTTTGGAGAATCTAAAAGAACAGCTTATGAACGATTTCAGGATCGGTACAAAACCTTTAGGGATTGTCCTGCTAAGATTGTGCTTAGTATGAAGGAACATTATGTTGTGACGGATTTAGAAAAATAAACACAAGAATAAACACAAGAATAAACACAAAAATAAACACAAATCTTTATATAAACGCAAATCTAAAAACACCTTATGAAACTTCAGTTCTATCCTTACGATTTTGAATACAAAGTTGAAGGAGAAAAGACGTACGTCTACATGTTCAGTAAGCTAGAAGATAACACAAAAATTTGTGTGAAACATGAATATTATGCTTTTTTTTATGCAGAGAAAGATATTAAAATAGAAATTCAAGATAGAGATAAAATTGCAAAAATC
>PCYG01000009.1:3974-7653 GCA_002763025.1 Candidatus Woesearchaeota archaeon CG10_big_fil_rev_8_21_14_0_10_32_24
GTATGAACAAAATATTATTTTTATTCATCGTTATTTAAGAGATTTCCACATTACACCTATGACTCTTGTAGAAGCAGAAGGGGAATTTTTAGATTCAACAAAATTACGTATTCCTTTGTTTCTTGCAAAGAATGTTACAGATTTAGGAAAAGAATCAAATCATCAATGGAAGATTCTTGCGGTAGATATTGAGACCTATGCAAAAAACAAAGAAATTGATCCACAGATAAATCCTATTCTTATGATTGCAGTGTATGGTGTCAATGAATCTGGTAAAATTTTGAAAGAAGTAATTACCTGGAGAAAATTCAAACATAAATTAGATTATCTTGAAGTTGTGTCAGATGAAGTAGAAATGCTGAAACGATTTCGTGAAATTATTGTTGATTATCAACCAGACATTCTTACAGGTTATTTTTCAGATGGATTTGATTTACCTTACATTAACATCAGAGCAGAAAAATATAACGTGAACTTAAATCTTGGTTTAGACCATACTGAATTACAAATTCGTGGAAATCAAGGAATGAAGAATAGTGAAGCGAGTATTCCAGGGATATTACATATTGATGTGTTAAAATTCATACGTAACATCTTTGGTGGAAATTTAAAAACTGATTCCTACTCTCTAAATGCTGTTGCTGAGGAATTGCTTGGACATAAAAAACATGATGTTAATTTAGATGAACTTGCACATATATGGGACAATGAACCAGAAAATTTGGTTGACTTCTGTGAATATAATTTACATGATGCACATCTCACTTACAAATTATGTTATCAACTTCTTCCAGATATTATAGAATTTACAAAGATTGTAGGACTTCCTTCTTATGATGTTATCCGTATGCGATTTTCAAGACTTGTTGAAAGTTTCATTATGAAACATGGGATTAAACAAAATATCCTTGCGCCCGATAAAGCAACAGGGAGAGAAATGGAACAGCGTATGACGGAACAAGTTCAAGGTGCGTTTGTCTTTGAACCAACGCCTGGTTTGTATAAAGATGTTGTCATCTTTGATTATCGTTCATTATATCCTACAATAATCTCAGCACATAATATTGGGCCAGAAGGATTACGTTGTAATTGTTGCAAACATAATACAGTGCCAGGGCGAGAACAGTTTTGGTTCTGTGAAAAAGAAAAAAAATTCTTACCTTCTATTATTGGAGAAATCATAAAAAGAAGAATGTCCTTGAAACGATTCATCAAAGAAGAAAAATCAGAAGGCAAAGACACAAAAATATTAGAAGCACGATCTTATGCATTAAAAGTTCTTGCAAATTCATTTTATGGTTACCTTGGTTTCTACGGAGCCCGATGGTATTCCTTAGAATCTGCAGCATCTACAACAGCCTATGCGAGACATTACATCAAACAAGCAATAGAAAAAGCAGAAGAAAATGGATTCAAAGTAATCTATGCAGATACAGATTCGTGTTTCTTAGTATTAGGAGATAAAACAATCAATGATGCCATGGCATTTATGGATGAAGTAAACACTGAACTTCCTGGCGAAATGGAATTAGAATATGAAGGGTATTTCACACGTGGAATTTTTGTTGCAGCGAAAGGTTCTGACAAAGGAGCAAAAAAGAAATATGCATTAATTCGTGAAGACGGAAGTTTAAAAATTACTGGATTTGAATTTGTGAGAAGGAATTGGTCAGAATATGCAAAAGAAACTCAAAAACATCTTTTAGAATTAGTGTTGAAAGATAAAGAAAAGGAAGCTATAAATTATGTCAAAGAAAGAATACAAGAATTGAGTGAAGGTAATGTTAAGACAAGTGAATTGATATTAAAAACACAAATCACACGTGAAATTTCTCAATACTCTTCACGTGGACCACATGTCATTGTTGCACAAAAAATGATTGCGAAAGGTGAACCCGTGCCACCAGGAACAATGGTCGCATATGTGATTGGTAAAGGTAGTGGATTGGTACGTGAGAGAGCAGGCATTCCCTCAGAAGTAAAAGAATATGATGCGGAATATTATTTGAATCATCAATTGTTACCTGCGGTATCAAGTATTTTATTGGTCTTAGGTTATTCTGAAGAAGATTTGTTAGGGAAGGGGAAGCAGACTGGTTTGGGAAGTTATTTTTAGATTATATATTTAGTGTTTCATTTTAAAAAGAACAAGATTTCATAATTATTTAAAAGAATCTTTACAATAATTAGATTGATAATATGGAAAATAATTATTGTTTTAAACCTTCAGAGAATTATTCTTACTTATTAGCTAATGCAAAAAAATCTTTGTCTTGGAAAAATAAACATGAAATCACTAATTTTCAAGAATGGCAAGAAAAATTAAAATCTAAATTAATGGAATTGATTCATTGTACTTCTGATGATTTTCAAATCACTTCTCATTTAATTTCAACCCATAGTGAAGATCTCTACGAACATCTTAGTTATGTAATCAAAACCTCTCCCCAGAATGATGTTCCTGTACAAATTCTCATTCCAAACTTAGGTTTGAACAATTACCCTGTTATGATTTGTCTTCAGGGGCATACACCGGGAGCACATATTTCAATGGGGGTTGCTAAATCGCTTAAAGATGAAGAATATTTAGAAGGTGGTAGAGATTTTGCTTTACAAGCTGTAAAAAATGGGTTTATAGCAGTTGTTGTTGAACAAAAATGTTTTGGCCAAAGAAAAGATGATATTATCAGTCAAAGAGCACCAAGTGTATGTTATCAATCTGCAGTTAAATCGTTATTGCTTGGAAGCACATTAATAGCAGAGAGAGTGAATGATATAATTAAAATTATAAACTTTTTAGAAACATTGGACATAGTACAAAATGAAAATATTTGTATTATGGGTAATTCCGGTGGTGGTACTATTTCGTTATATAGTGCAGCTCTTGATTCTCGAATTAAATTAACTTGTGTCTCTTGTGCTTTTTGTACTTATGAAGATTCAATATTTTCTTTATATCATTGCCTAGATAATATAATTCCAAACATATTACAATATGCTGAGATGGCTGATGTTGCAGGTTTAATTTGTCCAAGAAATTTAATTATTGTTGCAGGTCAAAAAGACCATCTCTTTCCAATAGGAGGTGTTAAAAAAGCCTATCATGATTTAAATGAAATTTATCATTTTGAAACCAAAAACAATTGTTCCCTTTTGATAGGGGAAGAGGGACATAGGTTTTATCCTACTTTAGCCTGGCCTTTGATTAATTCTTTAATAAATATCCATAAGCTTTAAAAATACCCCTCTAAAATTGAAATTATGGATGAATTCACACAATATGTTATGGGTCAATTATATACGCAATCATCTCTTATTAGACCTGAAGAATATCAACAAAAATTAATTGAATCAAGTGTATTTATAGCAGGAATTGGAGGAAATGGTTGTCCTGTGACTGAAGTGCTTGCAAGATCTGGAGTTGGAAGGTTAGCTCTTGCAGATATTGATGGTTATGATGTCACAAATTTGAATCGTCAGCTTTATGCGACTTCTTCAACAATTGGTGAACACAAAGCAATAGCTGCTTTTAGAAGAGTTTTAGATATAAATCCTCATTATGGGAATAGATTAGAATTATTTACAGATGGTATAAATAGTCAGCGACAAAAATAACGCATAAAGTTTTGCGTAAAAATATGCTCATCCCAAAATAACTCCAATGCATCACTCATCTCTT
>PCYG01000047.1:0-3068 GCA_002763025.1 Candidatus Woesearchaeota archaeon CG10_big_fil_rev_8_21_14_0_10_32_24
AACCTGACCCTTACCCATAAATCAAGCCCTCTTTTTGAAGTTTAACTCCCTCTTTCATTCCAAGGAAAAATTTCCACCCTTCCCAAATGCTTTGCCAACCTGGATTCCCATCATTTTTTCTATTTAGGAATCCTCCCATCTGGGCAATATATCTTAAAAATCTGTCAATAGTCATTTCTTTTTTTTCTATTTTGTAATATGCTCTAACAATATTTATATCTTCTTTTTCTACATATTCTTGAGCTTCTGCTTCTGGATTATTTCTTACAATATCTCTTAATTGTAAGAGTTTCACTGAGGAAATGGCTATAAAACCAAGTAAGTTTTCTATTCTTTGAAGTTTTTTAAGTTGAGTTTGTTCGAGCCTAAAACCTGTTTTCATACATTTATGATACTCTTCTATTATCCATCTGAACGAATAGTATTTTACAATTTTTAATGCGTCATTGAGTGTTCTTACGTCGAGTGATGTGAGAATGAACCATTTCAATGGCTCTTGGTTGTCAACACAGTCAGTTTCTAAAACCTGAATGACAGAGCAGTTCACAGGAGGATTATCTTTTTCATTTTTTGTTTTAGGTAATGTGATTTTTGAAAAAGATATATTGAGTTTTGCTATTCTTTTTTTCCTACCTTTGTTTGCCTGTACATCCAAAAAAGTATGTCCTGCTACAGGAAGTCTTTTTACAAAATCAAAAAGAGAATTAGCATTTTTTTCATCCAGCAATCTGTTGTGTTTTGCACGAATAATGAATTCGTGGTTGTGTTTGAGTGAAGAGTTCATAACTTTTAACATGTCTGCACCACGATCCATGACATCAATTACAGTTGTGTCTTTTGGTGCGATACCAACTGCAGCTATGCTTTTCGTCCACAAAATGCTGTCATTATTATCCTTATTCCGTTCTTCTTTTGGTTTTCTTTTATGAACTATTTGATGGAGTAATCCATCAATAATGCCGTAATGATCGTACGGGATGACAGAAATAGTGTTATGTATAAGTATGCCTTCAGCATTATTATTTTTACTTCCTCCAACAGTGTACAGTCCTTCTATGTCATAATTCCTATTAAGTGAAATCGTCATTGAATCCTGAATTGCGAGGATTATTTTATTCTCAATGAGTTTATTTTTTGATTTTGTCACATGAGTTGTAATAAGTTTCTCATGTGAAACTTTGTCTGAATCCATGAAACGATAAAAGGCTTTTGTCGCTTTAAAACTTTTCATCATTTTTGGCGGACTTACAAAAGGATTATTCAAAAACTCGGTACCAATTAAGATAGCGCGTTCATTTAATCGTTTATCGCCAAAATCAACTTTACTCCAATCTTCTTTTGCCAACTCAAAATAATTCGTATTTAATACCATAAAAAACACCTCAATAATAGAAAACATTAAATATATATTAATATTTCTAAATATATATGGCAAGAAAATTAAAGATGGGGCAAGGAAAAATAGAATTCAAAGACAACTATGATGTTATAATAGAGAAAATCGTCACAAAATTCGGCACAGGCGCTAAAGTAGACTGCCCAAAAGAATACATGGGTCGAAAAGTTTACCTAATAATACGAACAAAGTAATCAAAGATGTGGGTAAGGGTCAGGGTATAAACCCATTCGCAAACAATCAAACATAATCAAACTACAACAACAATCTTTTTTAATGATGACGGTAACCAAAATCCTAAAAGATGGTGTATAAAATTGGTTTGATTGGCACACATGGAACAGGTAAAACTGCACTAGCTGCTTTAATTGAAGGTGAATTAAAACGCAGAGGAATTGAAGCAATCAAACTTCCTGAAATATCTACAGAAGCAAGGAAACGTGGCTTATCAATTAACAGAGGAACAAATCTTACTACACAAATGTGGATTCTTCATCAACAATTTGCAAATGAATTAGAACTCTCTGGAAATTCTTCACATGGAACAGATTATCAAGTAATCATAACTGATAGAGGACCAGATAATTATTGTTATTTAGAACAGGGTGTTGGTGAAAACCGATACGCATTAGAAATGACATTAGGACATCTCACCCATTTCCCTTATGATGCAATGTATTTATTACCTCGTATTAATGGGAATATATCACAAAACGGTACAAGAGATTTAGATCAAAATTTTCAAAGAATTATGGATGAAAAAATACGTTTATTTCTAGAGAAATACAACATCACTCATCGCATTTTACCTTTACCTCAAACAGAAGATAAATACAGACAAGAATGGGTGGAAATTATTGTAAATGAAACAACAAATAATTTAAAATAATATGGCAGAGAGAATCATATTAATTGAAGGAAACATATGTGCAGGAAAAAGTTCTATGTGCCGTTACATTAAACAACAAAAAGAAAGATTATACGGAACAAACGGAGAAATTGTTCTTGAATTTGTTGATCCACCAGCGTTAGAAGAATTCTATGCCAATATTCCGCAAAATACAGAAATGTATGAACTGAGCTGTCTTATGAATCGTATTGCACGTCATACAATGGCTGATAGGAAAAGAGGAACACTTGTGTTTGATAGAGGAATGATAGGAGGAGCTGAGACATTCTGTCAAAATTCTTATAATGAAGGTCACCTTGATGACGATGGATTTAATATTTATCACACCATATTAGAAAGGGCTATTGAAAAGCTTGGAAAAAATAGGCAACAGAATTGGTTAGAACAGACAGTTGTTTATCTACAAGTGAAAGATATTGACATACTTCAAGAACGACAACGACAACGTCCAGATTTTGAAGGAGAAGTGATTCCTGCAGGTTATCTAGAAAAAATAAATGAACTTTATGAAGCATTTATTGTAAACATTGATGTTATTTATGACAAATATGGATTAAAAGCACCAACAGTAATTACCGTTGATGCCTCCATAGATTTGAATAAGGAACCTGAGTTTCATGAAGATGTGTTTCGGAAGATTCTTGAGGCTAATGTAAAATAAAAAATCCCAATCGCAGCAGAGCTACGGGGTATTAAATTAGTTGGGATTTTTAGTCCTTACTGGGTTTTATTGATAATCACAGCAAGCTGTGGGGTATGAAC
>PCYG01000047.1:3097-7443 GCA_002763025.1 Candidatus Woesearchaeota archaeon CG10_big_fil_rev_8_21_14_0_10_32_24
ATGTAGATAAGGCTACACACTGGAGGAAATAAATATGGCAGACGAAGCTAAAATATTGGAAATTATTGAAATCGCACGAACAAGCGGTAAAATCCGAAAAGGATCAAATGAAGCAACAAAGGCAATTGAAAAAGGAGAAGCTAAATTAGTTGTATATGCAGCTGACGTTAATCCTAAAGAAGTTGTAATGCACTTACCATTATTATGTAAAGAGAAAGGTATTAAATGTTTTGAAGTTTCTAAAAGAGAAGATTTAGGAGCTGCTGCTGGGTTACCTGTCGCAACAGCCGCTGTAGCTATTGTAAAAGAAGGAGATGCAAAAAAACATATTGATACTTTACAACTTGATTAGGTGATTTCCGATGGCAAAACAAGAAACTAAAGGAAAGGCAAAAACCGAAGTAAAAACTGACAGTAACGTAGCTAATTTTACAACAGCAATTCCTGCTGATGTTAAAGAAATCGTTGGACGAGCTGGAAGTCGTGGAGAATTAATACAAGTTATGTGTCTTGTACAAGAAGGCCGAGATAAAGGCAAAATGATGCGAAGAAACGTAAAAGGTCCTGTACAAGTAGGAGATATTCTAATGTTACTAGAAACAGAAATTGAAGCACACCGAATTGGTGGCGCACAGAAAGGAAGGAGGTAAGTATAATGCCAAAATGTACATTTTGCGGAAAAGATATCACAAAAGGAACAGGAAAATTATATATTTACGCTAGTGGAAAAGTTGCAAATTTCTGTTCTAACAAATGTGAAAAAAACTTAATCCAACTAAAACGAAAACCGGTAGAAACTCAGTGGACCGAAGCTTTCAAAAAAGAACATAAGAAGGGTTCATATAAACCTGAGGGCGAATCCAAATGATGGAACGCACTCTTGTTTTATTAAAACCAGATGCTGTTCAGCGTGGATTAATGGGAAATATTATGTCTCGTTTTGAAAATGCTGGATTTAAAACTGTAGGTGCAAAAATGGTGTGGATTGACCAAGAATTTGGAAAAAAACATTATTTTGATGTTGCAGAAAGACGAGGAGAAAAAGTTCTTGAAGTTTTATTAGGCTTTATGACTGACGGACCTGTGATGGCACTATGTATTGAAGGTGTCAATGCAGTTGAAAACATCAGGAAAATGATTGGCGGTACTGAACCAAAATCAGCACTCCCTGGAACAATCCGAGGAGATTTCGCACATGTTAGTTATGCGCATGCTGACAACACAGGTAAAGCAATTAAAAATTTAATCCATGCTTCTGGAAATTCAGAAGAAGCAAAACAAGAAGTTGCATTATGGTTTAAAGATAATGAATTGCATACATACAAAACTGTGCACGAAATGCATGTGTTTTAAATTTAGAGGTAATTGAAAAATGGCAGAAAGAATGGTTGACAGGGTTACTCGTTTAATGAAGATCCCTGAAAATATTAGAAACATCGGTGTAGCTGCTCACATCGACCATGGTAAAACGACGTTTTCCGACAACTTGCTTTCAGGAGCTGGAATGATGTCAGAACATCTTGCAGGAAAAGCACGTCAGTTAGATTTCCATGAAGATGAGCAAGAAAGAGGAATTACAATTGATTCCGCATCCGTATCTATGGTTCACACCGTAGATGGTAAAGAATACTTAATTAACTTAATTGATACCCCCGGTCACGTAGATTTTGGTGGTGACGTTACACGAGCAATGAGAGCTGTAGATGGTGCAATTGTATTAGTATGTGCATCAGAAGGAGCAATGCCTCAAACAGAAACTGTTTTACGTCAAGCACTTAAAGAAAGAGTACGTCCAGTATTATTTATTAATAAAACTGACAGATTAATTAAAGAATTAAAATTAACACCACAACAAATGCAAGAACGTTTTGTAAAACATATTGCGGCTGTGAATAAAATCATTAAGAATGTTGCACCAGATGAATTTAAAGAATTATGGCAAGTAAGTATTGAGAAAGGCACAGTTGCTTTTGGTTCAGCATTTCATAACTGGGCAATTAGTTTACCATATATGCAAAAAAAGAATGTTGGATTTGCTGACATAATTAGTGCATATAATGCCGATGATGATAAAGCGTACAAGGAATTAGCAAAAAAAGCACCATTACATGAAGTTGTTCTTGATATGGTTATCGCAAATAATCCAAATCCTGTACAAGCGCAAGCATATCGAATACCAAAATTATGGCAAGGAGATTTAGAGAGTACCGATGGTAAATCCTTAATAAATTGTAATCCTAATGGAAGAACATTCTTTATTATTACAAAAGTAGTTGTTGATCCTCAAGCAGGTGAAATAGCAGCAGGACGTTTATTCTCGGGAACAATGAGGAAAGGAGATGAAGTCTGGTTAAACATGGCAAATTGTCCTGGAAGAATTCAGCAAGTATATGTTTACAATGGAGCTAAAAGAGAAATTGTAGATAATGTTCCTGCAGGTAACATCATTGGTGTTGGTGGATTAAAAGCTGGTATTCCTGGTGAAACAGTAACTACTGGTGGAAAGACTGAACCATTTGAAAAGTTAAGCCATATGTTTGATCCAGTTGTCACAAAAGCAATTGAAGCATTAAGACCTGGAGACCTTCCAAAATTAATTGAAGTATTACATCAAGTTCAAAAAGAAGACCCGACAATTACCATTGAAATTAACGAAGAAACTGGCGAGCATTTAATGCATGGGATGGGAGAATTACATCTTGAAGTAATTGAAAACAGAATTAAGAGAGAAAAAGGTGTTGATGTAAAAACGTCTCCTCCAATTGTTGTTTATCGTGAAGCAATTACAAAAACAAGTCCTGAAATTGAAGGAAAATCTCCGAATAAACACAACAAATTATATTTCGTAGTTGAACCTTTAGAACAAGCAGTAATTGATGCAATCAAAGAAGGAAAAATTCCTCCTGGCAGATACAAGAAGAAAGATGACCAAATGGTTGCTGTTCTTCGTGAATTAGGGTGGGATACAAAGGTTGCATCAAAACTAAAAGCCCAAGTAAACGGAAACTTGTTTGTTGATGAAACCCGTGGAATTGTACAGATTAATGAAATCATGGAACTTGTTCTTGATATGTTTGAAGACGTTGTAAAAGCAGGTCCTTTAGCAAAAGAACCATGTATAAACATTAAGGTAAGTTTGATGGATTGTACGTTACACGAAGATGCAATTCATAGAGGTCCTGCACAAATGTATCCTGCAGTAAGAGAAGGTCTTAGATCTGCAATCATGCAAGCAGGTCCAGTACTTTACGAACCATTACAGGTTATGCGCATTGAAGCACCAAACGAATACGTTGGAGAAGTTTCTAAATTAGTGACATCAAAACGTGGCCAATTACAAGAAATGAACCAGGAAGGTGATGTTACTGTAATCATTGCAAAACTTCCAGTAGGAGAATTATTTGGATGGAGTAATGCATTACGTAGTGGAACTGGAGGACGTGGTAACTCTTCATTAGTTGATCAAACATTTGAAAGACTTCCTGGAGAATTACAAGAGAAAATTAGAAATCTAATCATCTCACGTAAAGGACTTAGTTCTGGTTCCTTAGGAGCATAATTTTTTTTATTTTATTTTTTTTGTGTTTTTTATACATTGGTTTAATTTAAAGCATTTCAATAAGAATCACCTAAATTTTTAATCACCTCTTTAAAAGATTGTTGAAGGTTTCATAATTTTAAAATGTTCCATATTCAAAATTTCACTTAAGTTTAATTTAAGGTTTAATTGTTTTCTCCCAGAGTATAAAAAAATTATTTTTATATGCGTCAGCGATTTCTTTATTCTTAATTAAAATAGTCATAGGTTTGTGTTTCGGATCTTCATAATAAACTTGAATCGCAACTTGATTGCCACAAATGGTTGTTGTAACATTATGATTCTCAGATTCATCTAAATAACCCGCATGAGTAAAAGGTAAAGTATTCAAAAAATTTATTCGTTCCAACGCGTCCTTGTTATAAATATGATACATATTTTGTTTCTGTGCTATTCGTCTTTTATGAATTTCAGATTGAAAATATGACCCCATACTTTCTAAAACAAATTTAGGAACACGCAAATCCAAAATATCCTCATTTAATTCTAAAAAATTTAAAAACATATTCCGAATATAATCATAACCTTCAAACACTTGAACGTCATGTTTGCCTTTATGTAATGTTCCACTCAATTCAAGTTGTGGAATTATTTTATTTAATTTTATTTCTTTTTCATGTAGAAGATTCTTTAATGATTGAGGAGGAGCTGCAGTATAAATTTTTTTAGATTTGTCTGTTGATTCTGAAACTAAACCCCTATCTTTTAATTTATTTAATCCATCGTATACATTAACACGATGAACACC